>JBKEDG010000098.1:0-2596 GCA_047975285.1 Bacilli bacterium
ATTAGAAGCATATAGCTCATATCAAAGCACTATTGATAATTCGGTAGATACTAAGTATGCATATGTACAAGGAACATATAATAGTATTTTTAGACAAGCGTTTATGTTTATAAAATCACGAAGTATAAACAGTCTTCATCATGCCCATGATGCATCATTAGCAATTGTTATTGATAAATGTTTGAATAATATTTTTCCGGGTTATGCAGTTGGAAACAAGTTTAATCAAGAGAGGTACAAAAAATTTATTGAACAATATTTTGGTATTGATGAAAAAGTAGATAATTCATATGAACAATATTTGAATACCTTAAATATTTTCAGAAAAATGTATACATTTGCATTTAACGAAAATTTCGATGATAGTAATTCTTTAGTTAATGAAATTAAAGAGAATTATCCAAGGATATCTTATAAAGTGGAAAGAAAAGTTACAGGAAAATTGTTTGATGCGACTCTACAAAGACCAATTGGGATAAATAATGTAACAATAGCTGAATTGGAACAAATTGCCAAATTACAAGGACTTAATCTAGGAGAACTAAAAGGAGTGGATAGCATAAAGCAATACTTATCTATTGAATTGGGCGAAGATAATCTTGATAAAATGATAAGAGAAAATTCTTCAAACCTTCTTCAAATACTTCAAGTATCAAATGATAAACGGGCAATGGATACTGTGAATTGCTGTGCTACAGATTTCTACAAGGTGAAATCGAAAAAGAAAAATGGAACATATAGTGTTAAGCACTATGCAATTCATATTCCTCTTGCCATTGTCGATAGTAATGGTAATATAGACAACGAAAGATACAAATTACTAGTAAAAAAACATTATGGAGCAATGGATTTATTCGATGACGAAGACAACTTAAAAGAATATCTATTTAGATTTAGAGCAAGAAAAAATGATATGATCTACGATACGTTCACAAACGAGATAAAACTTAATAACTTTGGCTCAATCGCAAATAAAAAACTAGAATATAAGCCGATATTCTTTTCTAGCTATTCTAGTGAAATTAATAAATTTAATACGTTAAAAAGAGCTTTTTCACCATTATATAAAAGAAAAGAGAAATTAACAGAGAAGCAATATGATGAATTGAATTTATTACTAATTGAAAGTGGTTATATAACACCTGATGAAAAGTTTGCTTTTGCCTCGGTATTTAAAAATATCTTAAAATCTGATGCATCAAATAATGAGAAACTATTTCAAGTCGTAAATAAAATAAATTATTCAAAATTTTTAGGTGCGCCTACAGCACTTGGTCAATGGTCATCGACTGCTAATCCCTTAGTATTTGATAAAAATAATGATGATATTCAATATGTAAAAGTCGAAACATCACCATTAGGAGTAAGAGTAAAAAAAGTAGATGATAAATTATTTATTAGTGGAAAACATAAGAAAATTAAAAATAATAAGCAATTTAGTTGGAATGTGTTGTTATAAATGATATACTAAATGTGTAGGTGAATACCTATCATTAATAAAATAACAGTGTGATAGAATAAAATTTATTTGACACATTTAACGGCAAGCATTGTGCTTGTCTTTTTTTATGTCTTGGAAAACAGTATATATTAACCAAGATACAAAAGTTTCTTTAGAATTAAATGCAATGAAAATAACAACAAGTGATGGTGAATACATAAAAGTAAATATTTGTGATATAAATACAGTAATATTTGCTCATGAGAAAATGACTATAACAATTCCATTAATATCAAGATTAGTAAAAGATAATGTGAACATATTGATAACTGATGAAAAAAAAGATCCAATCGGTATATTTCTACCATTTAATAATCACAGTATAGCCTTTAAAAGGCTTGAAATTCAAATGAATTGGAAGAAAACAACAAAAAATAAGTTGTGGAAAGAAATAATATATGAAAAAATAAATGGTGAAATACATACCTTAAAGAAAGTAGGTCAACCCAAAGAAATTACAGATAAATTAAAAACTATACAAAATGATTTGTGTTCTGCAGACAAAACTAATAGAGAAGGTGTTGCTGCAAAATTTTATTTTAAATATATGTTTGATAATAAGTTTGTGAGGTTTTCAGATGATGCAACAAATTATGCATTAAATTATGGATATAAAATATTAGCATCTCATATCTCGCGTGTGATAGCTTCACGAGGGTATATTACGCAGCTTGGTATTCATCATAGAGGAGAATCAAACGCTTATAATTTAACCTATGATTTTATCGAACCATTCAGATGCATAATTGATTTATGGGTTTATCATAATATCGATGATGAATTTAGGATGAAACATCGTCATCAACTTATGGATGCTTTAAATTGGAAAGTGTGCGTTAATAATAAACAAGTATACTTATCATATGCAATTGAACTAATAATAGATAGTTACTTTAAAAATTTAAATCTAAATAGTCCAATAGCAAAATTAGATTATAGTTCGGTGAACTATGGGTCAAGTTAGGTTTATGAGAATTATCCTATTTTTTGATTTACCTCAAACTACATCTACAGAAAAAAAAGTTTATCGAAAATTTCATAACTTGCTAATTTCAGAAGGGTTCATAATGGTACAATTTTCAATTTATTCTAAAT
>JBKEDG010000099.1:0-4322 GCA_047975285.1 Bacilli bacterium
ATTAGCAACTGATTTGTGGAAGATTAAAGAAATAAATAATTTTGAGGAAAAACCAATTAATGATATTGAAATTCTTAAACTCGAAAAACTGTATTCAATATTCAGACAAGGTAATCAAGCAAAGGAGAAGAGAGAAATGTAAGAGAAAAACCAACAAAGTGAAAATGAAGAACATCAATATTATCCAGAGATGATAGAAGTAGAAACAAACAATTATAATGAAAATTATGAGAAACTAATCAACTTTTTAAATGATCATGAAGTAAATTATGATAAAGAGAAAGTTAAAGAACTAACACTGGATTCAAGTATGAAAGCAGACTTAAATAATTATTTTTGGAAGATTGATGATCTTGCTATACCTTTAAAAAGAGAACTTTCGAAAATAATCAAAGGTTTTTAAATCTCAATTGTGTAAACTTTTATGCTATACTAATAGTATATAAAATCAAAATTACAAGTGAGGGAAAATGAAAACATTAGAAAAAAAAATTATAGCAAATCCAAATGTTTTTGAAATTGGGAAGCCTAGTGAATTTGCAAAAAAAGTTATTGCTGAAAGTAAGGGTATCAAAATAGGAACATCAGGGTTTAAAAAAGCAAATGAATCAAAATAATAAATATTCTAGATATCGTGCATTAAGTGTAAATCAGATAAATGAAGAATTAGGATTTGAAATTGATGTAATAAATAATATGATTAAAAGCGTTGAAAATAGTAAAGCAAGAGATGAATTAAGATTGTATTTCCATGAAAAAGCAATTAGTGATTCTATAAAAGCTAACTATAACAGAACATACGTAGTATTGGATTATATTGACTACCAGGAAAATGGATTTAACTTAGAAGAGACAAGAATTTATGGACTATTCACATTATCTATGAATACAATTGATATAAAGGATATAGGAAAAAATAAACGTAAAAAATTATTTGGTGGATCATCATTTCATGGGATTGATCATATAAATGAATTGCCAACAATGTTAATCGGTAGGCTAATGAAAAATGAAAGTGTAGAACACCAAGATAAATTTTTTCAAATAGTGTTTACTTTGATAGAAGAAATTCACAAAGAAGTTAATACACATGCTGCTTTATCTTTCTTATCATTAGATTGTGCACCTGAAGTATATGACAAAGTATATAAAAGATATGGGTTTAAGCTAATTAATAATTCAAAGGAATATTATTCATGTGGAATGAATATTTACAGATGATAATTAAATATGCTAAAATTACACTAAGAGATACAAAAATAAGAAAGGAATCTCCGTAATTTTCACAAGCATACACAAACTGTGTATGCTTTTATTTTTTGATTAACCGTTTAAAAGAAAACTTTTGTTAAATACAGCTTTAAGTTATATTTTTCCAGGGCTTATGTAAGTTATATTTTATAATTGGCATAGTGACAATATCAGGTTATTGGGTTAATGAGGTGAGATTATGAAACAAAGGAGAACTGTTGGTTACATTCGGGTAAGCGACTCAAAACAAATAGATAATTATTCTCTTGAAGCACAGGAGAGAAAAATTAATAATGCTGGAGAATATTATAGTTTGGCTGTATCGAAAATTTATGTTGAAAAAGGGAAAAGTGCAAAATCGCTAAATAGACCAGAAATAAGAAAAATAATACAGTCTATTGAAAGAAAAGAAGTAGAGAATTTGATAATTTGTAAACTAGACAGACTAACTAGATCATTACAAGATTTATTAAAGCTAATTGAGTTATGTACAGAAAATGATGTAAATTTAATTAGTATAGATGAGAATATTAATTTATCGACTGCAGCTGGAAGACTGCTTGTTCATATAATTGGAATATTTGCACAATTTGACAGAGATAACATTAGTGCTCGTACGGTAAGCGGACTTAAAGAAAAGGCAAGACAAGGTGAATACCCTTGGGGTCTTGTTCCATATGGATATTCAAAAACAGAAAATCATATCTTATATCAAGTTGAAGATGAGGTTAAGGTTATTAAAAAACTCCATAAAATGTATTGTGTAGATAATTTGTCTGAAAAAGTAATATCAACAATAATGAAAGATAAATACAACATTAATGTTGGTGAACGTGATGTTGTGAAGTGGTTGTCAAAACCAATATACTCAGGGAATGTGATTATTAAAGGCGAAACATTTAAAATTATTGATCCTATATTTAATTGTGATGAATTAGAGGCATTTGAAAAACGGAGAAAATTATATTCATTCACTCAAAGAGAATATTTGTATTTAAACAAAGTGTACATAAATGGGCAATTGTGTCAACATGAAACAGCAAAGAAAAAACTAGCTAGTGGAACTATAAAATATTATACGTACTATAAAATACCTAAGTATGTACGAATTAGGGAAGAAACAATAACTAAATTTATTCAAAAATATCACAAACTTGAGGAAGAAATTAAAACCAATAAGTATAGTGAAGATGTATCGCAAATAACTGATAGGTATTTAAAGAAGCAAATTACGGAAAGTGAACTTATCAGGCTTCTTGATAAAGCGAAGGATATTGAGAATAAGTTTTTAGATATAAAAAGAATTGATATATCTGTTAATGAGACCAAGAAAATTGAAAGTATTTCAGTAAATTAAGATTTTATACTCTTTAATTTAATTTTTGATCAATAGTAACAGTCTAAAGCTAAAAAGTTTTCATTTGCAATGTAAAAAAACAAAAAGTACTACAGCATAATTGCTATAATACTTTCACTAATAGTCGATACCATGCTGTTCGACTTGATACTTCTAACCAGGTATCAAAATTAAATACATCTAGAGATAAAGATGTGTTATACTATAAGTAAGGAAAGAGGAGAACTCCTCTTTTTATAACACTTGAATCAGTTCGATTCAAAAAAAGGTATAGGTACCATGCTAGAATTAGAACTAGATATATAGCTTCTATTCAGAATGTTATTCTTTCAGATGCAAAGGCTGAATAGTGAAAAAGGTGCAATGATTCAATTATATTAAAAAGTGAGTACTCTCTTTATGAGAGTACTTTTTTTCGTATCTTTCCTTATACAAGCAAATATGAGGTGAAATATGAAAGAAAGTAAAGTTACTCATGTACCTTTAAGTCAAAAGAAAAAAATAAAAAAAATTGAAAAAGACCTTGATATTCATAAAAGAAAAAATATCTCTGCTCTAACTAATAAGAGTGAATTAATAAGTGTTGAAGAATATTGTAATGCTAAGAATTTAGATATCGGTAGTGTTAATTCTATCTTAGGATATTTACAATTAGGAGAACAAACTGGCACGCTTATGTATAAAGATGTTTTAGACTGGATTAATCTAAAAGTCTTAAATAGAGAGTTTGATAAGAAAGAGTTTGAAAGAATAATTGACACAGATAAATTTCCAATTGAGAAGATAAATGATCGAATGGGTTTAAAGATAATTGCATTGCATCAAGAAAGAAAAAGATATTTAGTCATTATTCATCTATCATTTGTATACAACCGAAGTTTATATAGGTATTTAGTAGCACAAGGAAAGTTAATAGATTACAGGCTACCTGAAAATAATCCAAAACTTAAAAGAAAACATAAAGTTGAAAGTGGTACAAATGAGGAATATTAAAAATGTAATTTATGATACCAATGAAGTGATTAGTCTAATATACTCACAAGATATACTTAAAACAAATATTAAGGAACTGAAGAAAGAAAATAAACTAGGTTACCTAAATTACTTTTATGAATATGATTTTAGATTAAAAGATGTAGAGCAGCAATTTAAAGATGGTAGAAAGAACATTAAGTTTTACAAATATGAAATTGCATTTGAGTTTACAAAGGATACTAAATATCTAAAGAAATTAGTTAACAATGTTATTAAATACATTACTGGAGACAGTTTTGTACTTGAATATGTAGCATTTGTTAATAAACGTAAAAGTAGTATATCAATAATATTATTTGATCGTTACTTTTATCCTCTGGGTAAGGAAGTTGATGTGGTAGCTAAAAGTGATTGGAAAAATGGGAAATACAAAAAAGGCGATGTGATGCGTAAAAAATCAATTTTTGTAAGTGAAAAACTTCGTTTCTTTAATTTCGCAAGTAAAGAACAATTAGCAAAGTATTTTGAGATTATGAGAATGTACTTAATGAGTAATAACGATAACAGTGTTGATAAAGGGTTGGTTTCGGATAAGAAACTAAAGCATTCTGATAGCAGATATGTTAAGGTAAAAAGAAAAGATTTGTTTTATACAAAAATAAATGAATACCGAAGTCGTAAAATAAGGGCTATAAATGGTCTTATTAGGCTCAATAACTTAAATGTGATAAATATAGCA
>JBKEDG010000100.1:0-16061 GCA_047975285.1 Bacilli bacterium
ACAGTTGGAACTGAAAGTGGTACAACTAATTTTGAACTTGTGGCATTAAGTCTTATGGAAGCCAACACTCACGTACTTAATTTGGCAATTCCATCAATATGTTTAAGCGTAGAAAACTTACAAGGAACATATGATAGCTTAAAGTCAAAAGGTGTTGAAGTTAGTCCGATTGAAGATCACGGGGGAATGCTTACTTTTGCAGTCATTGACAGTGAATGTAATAGCTATGCAGTAATCGAGAGATAATCTAGATAACCTAAATTAGTACCATTTATAACAGTGGGTAAATAAATTGGATTTATAAGTTTGAAGTGCAACACTACCATAAGTGTTAGTTGGTTAGATCATATATAGGTTAGACAAATTCTAGCCTATTTTTTCATGACATCTAACTTACTTGGGGAATGTTAGTTAAGTACGTCTAGGTACTTGATACGTCCAATTGATTTTGATGTGAAGACCTTACTTTTATGTATGAAATGTCTCATTTGCTTATTAAACCATTCGATTTGACCTTTTTGCTACGGCTTTCTAGAATAACAGATTTTACATTTAGATTCGCTTGTGCAAGTTTAATAATTTAATGTAAAGTGATGATCAAATTCAATACAAGAAGTGAAGTGATACCCTTCAAAATTATATTGAATTTGTATGTTACTGTTCTCTATTGGAAAACTAGAAGGGATAATTTGATTAATAGTGTTATAATTGTTCATGGAGATAACCTTTTCTGATAACGTTTTGTAGTAATTACATTACACAAGGTTATCTCTTTTTTGTATTTGCCTACCTAAATGTTATAGCACCTTATATTTTACCACCAAAAGTATAAAAAACATACTTTTATAATTGTGGTAAACAAGGTGATGACAAGGTCTTGACTAACAAGAAAGTATGAAAGATATACCTTCTTGCACGGTCTTTAAGTTGTGTGCTAAACTTATAGTGTAAATATTTAAAGTGTGTTGCAAGTTAAATTAGCTATTATTCGGACATACACGACATATTTATTTTATGCGTTGAAAAGGATGCATAAATTACAAAATATTTAAAGGGGAGAATTATGAAAAAAAGATTTGGTGTGATTCTATTTTTAGTATTAGCATTAGCAGGATGTAGTTCATCTACGGGAACTGATTCAGACAAGACAGTAATTGAATGGTCTGTTTGGGATTCGGAATTTGAGTCAACTTACAATGCTTTAGCAGAAGCTTTTGAAGCTCAAAATCCTGACATTGATGTAGAAGTACAATATGTTTCTTATGATGACTTTTTCACTAAGTTAGATACAGCAACATTAGGATCTGAAACTCCAGATGTGGTATTAATGCAAACAAGAAAACTTGGGATTTATGCAGAATCTGGATTACTAATGCCATTAACGGATGTTTTAGATGCTGGTGAATTAGCTAAATATAATACGGAATCTGTAGAAAGATTTTCGATAGATGATGAGTTATATGCTATTCCTCGTGATATCACAACTAGAGGTTTATACTACAATGCATCAATTTTAGAAGAAGCAGGTCTAGATGGTGAAACTTATCCTAAAGATTGGGATCAACTAGTAGAAATGTCAAGAGAAATTAGCTCGAAAACTGATAAGTATGCATTCTGTACTGACCCAGGAGACGAAACATATGTAACATTTGCATACCAAAATGGAGCAAAACTTGTTGATGAAAATGGCCAAGCAGCGTTTGATTCACCAAAAGCTATTACCGCGTATGAATTTATGAATACATTTGCATCAGAAGGGTTAATGCCATTACCTGAAGAAAATCCAAGTTGTGATGATTTATTTATTTCTGGACAAGTAGCATTCTACCCTATTGATATGGGGAAAGCAAACTTCTTCGTACAATCAGATTATGCTGACGACTATAGAATTGCACCTTTACCTTCACCAAGTGCTGATAATCCTGGTGGATTACTAAATGGTAACGCAATTGCAGCTCTAGCATCAACTGATACCCCTGAAGAAACAGAATTATTTATGAATTTTTTATTATCAGATGAAGCAAATGAACTTTGGGCTAAATGCGGATTAATTCCCGCGAAAGACGGATTCTCTGATGGATACGTAGAAAAATATCCATTCGGATATATGGATAAAGTTGTTGATGGATTAGTAACTGCACAGCCATTACCAGCGTTGATGGATAATTCTTGGCAACAAAAAGGACAAGAAATCTTAAATGCAATGTGGTCTGGAGACATTACTCCAGAAGAAGCAGTAACTCAAACAAATGAAGCAATCAATGAATCTGTGGAGATGGAATAATGAAAAACCAAAAAATTACCCACCTAATGCTATTACCTTTAGCATTAGGTACTCTATTATTTTCTATAATACCTTTCTTTATGTCAATTTGGTACTCGTTTTTAGAGTGGTATGGATTTAGAAGCCCAGAATTTGTGGGCTTCCAAAATTATGTAACATTATTTAATGATAGTACGTTTTGGCACACAATTTTTAATACACTTTTATTAACAGTTGTAACAGTACCGTTATCAATTTTTATATCTGCAGTAATTGCAGTATTTTTAAATACAGGAATTAGATTTCAGAAGTTTTACCGTATAATATATTATTTACCTGTAATTACAATGGCATCAGCTAGTGCGATTGTATTTAAATATATATTTGATTACAAATATGGGGTTATAAATAGTATATTTAATCTAGATATTGGTTGGATTGGAGATCCACAATTTTCTTGGATAGTAATCTCATTAATGATAATTTGGTCAGCGCTTGGAATGCAAATTCTTATCTTGCTAGCAAGTCTACAAAATATTCCTTCACATATATATGAAGCATCAAAAATTGATGGTAGTGGACCAATTAGAACATTTTTCCAAATAACATTACCTTTAATCAGTCCACAAATTTTCTTCTTGGTTATAACAGCGACTATTTCAGTAATGAATTTATTTGATATTGTATTCCTAGTTATTGGTGATTCACCAGGTATTAAGTCAACTAGGACACTTATGACTTACTACTACCAAACTGCATTTGAAAGTACTGATAAAGGATTGGGTTCAGCGATAATGGTTATTTTATTTATAATTCTTTGCTTAATTTCAATAGTTAATTTTGTACTACAGAAAAAATTTGTAAATAGTGAGGTGCAATGAAAAAGCTAATTATACATATACTTTTAATATTAGGTGGGATCCTGATGTTTTTCCCATTTTACCAGATGATAGCTACAAGTCTAATGACCTTTTCTGAAGCTTATTCGGTACCCCCAACACTAATTCCGGCAGATCCTAATTTGGCTAATTATTCAGCATTATTGAATGGTCAATACGAATTTGCACGTGCGATTCTTAACTCCTTATTATATACAACAATTATGATTGTGATAAACGTATTTGTTGCTGCCATAAGTGGATTCTGTTTAGCAAAAGTAGATTTTAAATTTAAAAATGCATACTTCTTTATGGTTATTGCATTAATGATGGTTCCAAGTCAAATGTTTATATTACCAAATTATTTAAATATGGCTCATGTTGGGTTGTTAGACACATTTATGGCCGTTGGCTTACCAGCATTTTATTCATTCTATGGAGTGTTTTTAATGCGTCAATTTTTCTTTGCAATTCCGGATGAGTTAATTGAAGCCGCAGTTATCGACGGATATGGAATATTTAAAATATTTTATAAAATTGGAGTGCCATTAGTTAAGCCAGGTTTAACAGTATTTGCTTTAACAACAACGTTATACCATTGGAATAATTTACTTTGGCCAATGTTAATCTTGAAATCTCAAGATAAGATGTTATTACCAGTAGTACTTGCAGATATCAATAGTAGTTTAGTAATTCCTATAAATGTCGCTATGGCAGCAAGCGTCTTAGCAATTTTACCAATGCTAATCCTATACTTATTTGTTGAAAAACATTTAACTAAAGTAAACTTAGCATTAAAATAGGCTGAAAATAATAACAAGGAGTGATTATGAAATATATATTATCATACTTCAAAACAGAAGATGAAAGCATGTATTTGGCCCAGAGTGCTGATGGTTTTATGTGGGACGAAGTAAACGAAGGAAAGGCAGTGCTAAACTCAACTATTGGAAGTGAAACGATTAGAGATCCTTTTTTATTAGAAACAGAAAAAGGTTTTATCATGTTAACAACTAATGGGTGGTATTCTGAGCAAATTGTTTGTTACCAATCTCAAGATTTATGTACATGGACTGATGGGAAGTTAATTGATTTTAGTGGAAATGGGTTTGTTAACTGTTGGGCACCGGAGGCAAAAAAAATAGGTGAAGATTACTATATATACTGGTCATCATCAAAAGAAGTTGCTAACAAAAATGATTGGAATCATCGAATTTACTATACAAAGACAAAAGATTTTAAGCATTTTAGTAAACCCTCAATATTCCTAGATTGTGACTATTCATGTATTGACGGAACTTTATTTGAAAGTGATAATCAATTATTGATGTGTTTTAAAGATGAACGCTTAGATGTACCAACAGAAAAGAGCTTAAAATTAGCAATATTTGATAAAGAATTAGAAATTTTCAAACCATTTGAAAATTCTATCTCAAAAACGTGGGTTGAAGGCCCAACGGTATTCAATATTGAAGGATGTAACTATATATACTATGATGAGTATACACGAAATAAATGGGGAATGATCAAATCGAGTGACATTAGACAGTGGGATGAAGTTGATTCTCAACTGTTCAAGTTGCCTGCGGGTGTTAGACATGGATCAATTCTTAGATTGGAAAATAACTATGATATCTAAAATTGATAATTATTTTATTTTAGAAAACGAAAAAATCTCATATATAATCAATATTCTAGAGAATAAGCAGATTGGTCAAGTATATTTTGGGAAAAAGATTCATATAAAAAGTAAATTAAATTTAAAGCAAGAACGCTTGCGAAGAAGCATTGTTTGTAATGAAGTTAATAACTTCTTTAGTTATGACTTTATTAAATCAGAACTTGGAACCTTAGGGGGTTCTGACTTTGGAGTTTCATCAATCGATTTAGAGTATCCAGACGATACTAATAGAACTGAATTTGAATATTTCGATTACCAAGTTGTTACCAACAATCAACAAACAACTGATTTCCCACAAGTTGAAAAAGTTGGTTCAGAAACGCTAGTTGTTACTTTAAAATCCAAAAATTATGAGCTGTATATCGATTTGAATTACAGAATTCATGATGAAGCCTGCATTACACGAAGTACAAGATTATATAGTAATGATAGTGCATCGTTTAAACTTAAGAAACTATATAGTTATAATCTTGATATGAATAATGAAGATTACAAGTTAGTAACTCTGCCTGGACAGTGGTTACGAGAAACACATTTTAATCAAGAGCCAATTAATCCAGGTATAAAAAAAATCGAGAGTCAAAGAGGAACTAGTTCAGCAGATATCAATCCATTTTATGCAATTACAACATCAAATGAAATTCATACAGGTCAATGTTATGCAGTAAATTTATTATATTCAGGAAATTTTGAGCAGAATATTCAACTTAACTCATTTGATAAACTTCGTTTAAATGGGGGGTTGAGTACTGTTGGCTTTGATGTTGATGTAAATTCAGGTTTTGATTTTACAACTCCTGAGGCAATCATTACATTCAGTGCTAACGGATTGGATGAATTAGGGCGAATCAACTCTAAATTTATCCGTGAAAATATTCAGAAGAAGCAGGGGAAACAGAAAATTCCAACATTAATTAATAGTTGGGAAGGAATGTATTTTGAAATTAATGAGCGAAAAATTTTAGATTTAGCTAAAAATGCCCATGATTTAGGGATTGAAATGCTTGTAATAGATGATGGGTGGTTTAAAAAGCGAAATGATGATACAAGCTCACTTGGTGATTGGAAAGTTGAAACAGAAAAGTTTCCTAATGGCTTAGGATACATATCAAATCAAATTAAAAGTAAGTACAACCTAAAGTTTGGACTATGGTTTGAACCTGAAATGATAAGTGAAGAAAGTGAGTTATTTAAAAAGCACTCTGAATATATAATTTCAACAAAAAGGTTAAGTCCGATAGTGGGTAGAAATCAATATATTTTAGACTTAACTAATGCTGAAGTAGAACAATTTATTCTTGATACGATCTGTAATGCAGTTGAATCCTATGAACTCGATTATATTAAATGGGATATGAATAGATATCGTACCGACTATTCTGTTAATAATAGTGGGGAATTACCTTACGATGTCTTATATTATCAAGCTTTATATAGAATTTTAAATCATATTACAGTTAGATATCCACAATTGATACTTGAAACTTGTGCTTCAGGTGGAGCAAGGTTTGATTTAGGAATGATTAAGTATAGCGATTTGATTTGGGCTAGTGATGATACTGATCCTTGTCAAAGAATAACTATTCAACAAGGTAAATCGTTTGCGTATCCGCACCAAGTGTTTTCAAATCATATAAGTTTAAGTCCTCATCACCAAACGTTTAGAGACAGTACGATATACCATAGTCATAATGTCGCATATTTTGGAAACCTAGGAGTTGAATTAGATGTAAATACTGTATCTGATAAGCAGTGGCAAGAGATAAAGGAAACGATAGAATTTTACAAAAAAAATCGTGATTTTATAAAAAATAGTGAATTATATAGGATAGAACTGCCACAGGAATATGGAATTTATTCTCCCTTTGCATTATACGATCATACAGTAGGAAAATCTGTAGTATTAGTAGCAATGAATAACCTAAAACCCAATTATGTTTCCAAGTATATTAAGCTTGATTATTTGGATGCAAATGAAGAGTATATAGTAAATGGAAAAGATGTTTATTCGGGGTCACAGTTAAAAAACATGGGAATATTAATCGATAAATATTACACGGGTAATAATTGTGATGATATCTCACATATAAAACTAGGAAAGTTTGACACTCTAGGATTATCTGATTCAAGTAGTTGTTTAATTGAAATTCAAAAAATATAGGTTCAAAACAATATTAGGAGCGCTATGAAACAACCTAAATATATAGAAATTTATCAAGATATTTCAAAAGAGATAAGAAATGGTAAATATAAAATAGGTGATGAGTTGCCATATGACAAAGAATTTTGTGCTCAATATGGTGTAAGTATCATTACTGTAAAAAAAGCGATGCAATTGTTGGTGGAAGAAAATTATATAAGTCGAAAATCTGGAAAAAGAACGACAGTAACATATGTAAAGTCACAATCAGAAAAAATGATTTTGAGTTTAATTGTACCAAATTTTACAGAAGCTTTTTGTTATGAGATTGTTGAACAATTTGAGCGTTTTTGTCGAAAAGCAGATTATATTCCATTGATTTCAAGAAGTTATGAAAATCAGGATTTAGAGTCTAAAATTATTGATGAACACATTTCTTTGAAAACTTCAGGGATTATAATTATGCCGATATTATGTGAATACTATAATGCAGAATTACTACGTTTAAGTTATGAAGATTTTCCAATAGTTGCATTGGATAGGGAGATGAAACAGCTCCCTATTTCATCAGTTATTACAGATAATTATGCTGGAGGTAAAAAGTTAGGTGAATACTTAGTTAGAAAATGGAAAAAAAAAGTAATTATCGTAACATCAAGTCATGAGAAAAGTTCGCCTATTGCCCAACGAATAAAGGGAGTCATAGAGGTATTGGATGAAGGGAACTGTGTTTATTCAACAGTTTTTTTTGACGAGCATTCACCTTTACATGAACGAAACAATGAGTATGACTTAAATCACTTACAAACAGAGATAGATCGGTTAGTAGCCTTAGGTTATGATTCAGTATTTTGTGTTCAATACGAAATTGCACTTGATGTGTATCATTATACTCAGCAAAAGCGTAGACTTGAAGTTGTTTGTTTTGATTATCCATCAAACCGAGCTAAGGTAAGGTTTACGCACATTAAGCAAAATGAAAAAGAAATTGCAAACAATGCACTATTGATAATTCAATCATCGATAAGTGGAAATCATATCATAGAAAGAAAAAAAGTCGAAGGGATATTGGTAGAAAACAATGAATTATAAAATACATATTGTATCCCATTCACATTGGGATCGTGAGTGGTATATGTCATTTGAGCAACATAGAAATAAGTTAATTACATTAATTGATGAGGTCCTTGAACAAATAAAAACTAATCCAGATTTTAAGTCATTTCACTTCGATGGGCACACGCTTGCGATTGATGATTACTTAGCGGTCAGAAGTGATAAAGAAGCTGAAGTGAAAAAGGCAATCTCTGAAAATAAGTTAGTTATTGGTCCAATGTATGTTCTAAATGATTCATTTTTAACTTCGGCAGAAGCTCAAGTAAGAAATCTTCAAATCGGAAGTAAAAATAAATTTATTAAAGATCATCACCCGAATATAGGATATTGTCCAGATACGTTTGGAATTAGTTCACAGCAAGCCCAAATTTTCAGAGAATTTGGTATTGACAATATGTTCTTTGGACGCGGCGTAAATGCAACCGGTTTTAATAATCAAACGAGTAATGATTATGAATCTAAATATCGAGAAATGATTATTAAAGCACCGGATGGTAGTGAAGTTCTTGGTATATTATTTGCCGATTGGTATAACAATGGTTGGGAGTTACCTTCAGATCCAAAAGTGGCTAAACAATTTTGGAACGAAAAGGTTGAGCTTTGTTCTAGCACAGCAAAAACAAAACACCTTTTATTTATGAATGGTTGTGATCATCAGCCATTACAAGCTGATATAACAGAAGCGATTAAAGTTGCTAGTGATTTATTTCCGGAATGGGAGTTTGTACATTCATCATTAGAAACATATCTCAGTGAATTAAAAACTGAATTAGATGACGACATGAATGTGATTGAAGGAGAATTAAAATCTCAGAACACAAGTGGTGATGGAACATTAGTTAATACAGCTTCATCTCGAGTTAATCAGAAGATATTAAATCATCAAGCACAAACTATATTAGCTGATTATGTTGAACCTCTATCTTTAATGTTTAATGATTATGATCACAATCGTATCGAATTTGCATGGAAGAAGTTATTAGAAAATCATCCTCATGATAGTGTATGCGGTTGCTCATGTGATGCAGTACATCGTGCAGTTGATATGAGATTTGAGGAGTGCATTGATTTTTCTAAAGGAATTATTGATAATGTTCTAACCAATTACTTTAGCTCAGGGGTCAATACACTCTTTGATGAACCATTCGTTATTATTAATACATCCAGTGTTAATAAATGTGAACATCAAGTTGAATTGCAGTTAGACAAAATTTACATTAATGATGATATTGATAATGCATTCAATAAGGTAAATCAATTTGAACAAAAGAATTTTATAGTCACAGATGGTGAAAGTGAGTTATGTACGGATATTGTATACAATGGAATAAAATTCGGCTTTGAGCTGCCTAAAGATGGATTTAGAAAAAGATATTATTATCATTCATATACGGTTGACTTTTTAAATGTAGTTAGTCCATATTCATATAAAACATTTGGATTGATTGAGAAAAAAAGTAAAATAGAATTAGCGCAACTGGAAAATGAATATATAATATTCAATTTGTCAGAAGATGGTAATTTATCAATTAAGAATAAAGCAACAGGGCAAACGATGAATAAAACCTTTGAAATTTATGATGAAGGTGATATTGGTAATGAATATATGTTCGGTCGAGTGGAAAATGATCAGAAAATACTATTCAATCTTGAGAGTAGTGAAGTGATTAATTTGAATACATGTGCAAAAGTTAATGCTGTGTACTCAGCCTACATTCCGAAGTCTGCAGATGAAGCACTAATATCAGAGAAGTTGAAGTTAGTTGAATATAATTCAAGAAAAACTAAGCGTTCAGATCAACTAATTGAATATAAAATATATGTCGAGTTCAAATTGAATCGTTCTTCAAAGTTTGTGGATATAAATATTAGTTTTGAAAATATGGCATGCGATCATAGATTACGTGCTAGTTTTAACTTGGAAAATGAAATTAAAAAGATAAATGTTGACACGGTTTTTGATGTTGTGGCAAGACCAATTCAAACTCCGGATACATGGACTCACTACTCAAGCGATCATCAATTTGGTAAATTCTTAATTGCAAATCAGAACCAATGTGATTTTATTGTTAAAACAAATGGAATTAATGAATATGAAGCTAAATCTAATTATTTTGATATTACATTGATTAGATCAACTTCAGAAATGGGAGATTGGGGTCATTTTGAAACACCCGAAGCTCAAATGTATAATCAGACAGTTGAGCATAATATATCAATTGGATTATTAGAGTCTGAACAGTATTCATATAATGAGTTAAATCAAATAAATAATAAGTGTATTTCATATCAAGTGAAAAAAGGTGAACTAGATAAAGAGCGAAAGTTGTTAGATATTCACGTTAGTAAAAACATTATTGTCAGCTCACTAAAAAAGAATGAACAAAATGAAGATGTATTGAGGATATTTGCAATAGGTGAAGGAAAAGTCGAGTACAATGGCGAAATGTTTACTTCTAATCTAACAGAAATAAGGCAAGATAAGATAGAGAAATGCTATTTAAGTAATCGAAAAATTAAAACAATAATCCTAAAGTAGCAGGGTTATTTATTAGAAAGGGTAATATGAGTGTATTTTGCGTTGATGTGGGAGGAACTTTTACAAAATGTGGTGTAGTCTCAAGTGAAGGATATATGTTAAGTAATAAATTATTTAGAACTCCACCATCATATCAACAATTATTAAATCAAATTGAAATTTTATTTGAAGAGTCAACAGCTAAGAACAAAAAAGTAATATGTTTATCAACGCCATGCAATTACATTGACGGTAAATTACGTGGTGAGTCTTATGTTAAATATATTATTGAAAAAGATATAGTTGGTGATGTTTCTAAACTACTGAACGTCAAAGCATACATTGAAAATGATGGAAATTGTTCGGGATTAGGTGAATATTTTTCTGGGGCTGCAATCGGATCTAATAATTTTGTAAATATAGTAATAGGAAGTGGAATTGGTGGGTGTAGTATCTTGGAAGGTAAATTACTTAAAGGTGCAAATTTTATTGCGAGTGATATTGGTTATATGTTACTTCATCCCGACTTAAGAAAAAATGGAAATAACCTTTCGTTTGGAGTCCAAGGTGGAACAAAACTACTAGTTGAAAAAGCTCAAAAAATTGACGGAAATATTAATAACGCAGAGGCAGTCTTAATTTCTGAGGACATTGAAATAATTAAATTAAGGAATAATTTCTTCCGTTATATTTCATTAGGAATAATAAATGTAATGTATGTTTTGGATCCTGAATTTTTCTTGTTATCAGGTGGAATATCAGAGGATTCAAACTTCATCCCACTATTGGAGGCCGAAGTTGATAAAGTTCTTCTAGAATTGAGTTATCAATATAAGCCGCAAATAAAATTATCAAAACATAAGAATTACTCCAATTTAATTGGTGCTGCTTATTTACATTATAGAGAAATGAACTAAGCGAATTGAGTAATTATTAAGGTTAGGTTATAATGTAGCGACTTTTGAAGTCAATCGTAAATCTACTTCAATAATTGCACTTGTGATAATTATTCATACAGATAGTTATAATGAAGAGAGGAAATTATGAAAAACTATATAGTTTTACATACGCATTGGGATCGAGAGTGGTATTTTACCACTTCCGATTCCTTAGTATTAATGGACAGAACATTTAAAAATGTAATAAACGAACTTAAGTTGTATCCACAATTAAGTTTTTGTTTAGATGGGCAATACTCAATTATTGAAGAGTTTTTGGGAATTAATCCTGAGCTTGAATCACAAGTAAAAGAACTTGTTCAGGATAGAAGGTTACAAATTGGTCCTTGGCATACACAAACAGATACGCAACTTGTAGCTGAAGAAGCAATAGTTAGAAATTTGTATTATGGAATGAATAGAACAATTCAAAGATTTGGTAAGGTTATGGAAGTTGGATATTTACCAGATACTTTCGGTTTCTGCCATCAGATGCCAGAAATTTACAATCTTGCTAGAATCGATAAAGCAGTATTTTGGCGTGGTGCTGACTTTAGTGATGGGACTAAACCATATTTCAATTGGCAAGGAGCAGGCGGTTCAACAGTTAAGACAATAAATTTGTTTGGTGGATATGGAATGGCTAAAGGATTCAGTGCAGATCACAACTTTGTAGAACAAACATTAAAAACAATTATTGGAAACTACAAACAGTTAGGAATAGATGGAGAATTGGTAATTCCTGTTGGAAATGATCAGTTTGAAATTAAGGCTGATATTCCAGGTACAATTAATCAAATAAAAACGGAGTATAATCTGAATTTAGAAGTATTAGATTACGGAAAAAGCATTGATAAAATCTTTGAAGCTAATAATTTCGATACATATACATGTGAGTTTAGAAAAACAACCTATACAAGATTGCATAAAAGTATTGGTTCAGTAAGGTATGATCTAAAGAAAGCAAACTATGAGGCAGAGCAATTATTAATAAACGAAGTAGAGCCATTATTTGTAATTGCTAAACAGTTTGACATTAAACCTAGTATCAACTTATTATATAGTGCCTGGTCACTGTTGTTTGAAGGGCAAGCACATGATGGAATCTGTGGCTGTATTAGTGATGATGTTTATGATGATATGGTAAACAGAATTAAGCGTGCAAAGGAAATTGGTAATTCTTTGAAAAACTTAATTATAAAGCAAATTACAATTGCTTTAGGAGTAAAAAACAGTGAAGTTGTACTGATAAACACATCACCGACTCCACAGCAAACTCATCAAATAAAAGTCTATAGTCAGTATTTATCAGTTGGAGTAAAGGGTTGTAAATCACAGTTGTTGGATACAGAAGTAATCCACTCACGAGAGGATGCACTTGTAGAAACGCCAACTGGTAACATATACGAACATTTAGATGAAATGTACATCCATAACTTGGTAGTTAAGACTAAGCTTGAACCGTATGAAATCAAAATATTAGAGTTAGATGAAATAGGTGTTGGACAAGAATTGAACACAAAAGATAGTGCAATCGGTAACGGCTTAGTAGCAGTAAAAGTAGTTAGCAACCAGATAAATGTATCAATAAACAATATCGAATACAAAGACGTAATTAAAATAGTTGATATTGCTAATGATGGTGATACATATGATTTTTCACCACTAAAAGATGATCAAGAGATAGAATACAATATTACAAATAGTAAAATAATTCAAAGTGGAATCAAAAATGAAATTGAAATTATGCTGGAATCATTTATTCCTTTCCAGTTATCAGACCGTATTGAAATGACAAATTTGGTTGCTACTGAGATAAAATTAGTCATAACTATGTTTGAAGGTGATGATAAACTTCATTTCAAATTACATGCAGAAAATAAAACACTAAGTCATAAATTATCAGTTAGAATTAATTTGGGTTCACAAGTTATAAAGACAGTATCTTCATCTGCGTATGGAGAAATTGTGCGTAATGTCGTGTTGAATCAGGATATAGATGAGTGGGAACAGTCTAATGTTGAAAAGCCAGTAAGTATTGAAACTTTTGATGGATTTGTAAAAAGTCAAAACAATGATTTAGTTATAATCTCAAGTTTTGGTAAAGAATATCAAGCACACAATCAAAATATTGATTTAACGGTTTTTGCAACAACGAAAGAACTAGGTAAGTCAGATTTACTTCATCGACCAGGACGTGCAAGTGGGGATGTTACAAAAAAGGGACACATTTTAATCGATACCCCTAAAGCACAATGTTTGGGTTCTGTTGAATTTGAATTTGCACTTACAACGGCACAAACTGATTATTTCACAATAATGTCTAAAGTACAAGCGTATCGCACTAAAGCTGTAAGTTATCAAGTTCAAGATATAAATAAGTTTGAAGGACGAATTGATAATAAATTAATGGAATATCGTGAATCAACTAAAGCTGATTTTGAATACAATCGATTAACATTTGAAACTAATGGATATGTTACCTCAGTTGGAATCGGATTGAATGGTCAAACAATTATTCGTGGAGTCGCTAATGATAATCATCAATTTGTAACTACTCAAAATACTAAAAGTATTGATCTACTGTCTAGATATAGAAGTGAAAAGTTTCAAAAGTTTCAAATATTCAATTATGAATTGGAAGGAGAATAATGAAAGTTATTTTAAAAAAATTAAAAACGGCATCTGATGTTGAAGCAGTAAAGGAAATACTTGAAGTTTAATCGGGTTACAATGGTTGTTTTGGGTGCTGTTTTATATGCTTTAGGAATTAATCAGCTCCAAATTTTAGATTATGGAATGGGCTCATTTGATTCGTTGACATTACAAATTACCAAACTTACAATTGTTAGCCAATTTGGAAACGCGTCATTTTTAATCCACTTCATATTCTTTGTAGTATTGTTACAGCTGATAAAAAAGTATCAGCTTGATTTAAAAATGGTTATTTTAAGTATTTTTTCAATTTTTATATTGACTAGAGTGGTTAATGTTTTTAGCCATATTGATTATTATCCCGATAAGAATATAATTGTATTTGTAATAACATTTTTAACTTTAAATATGGGTCTTTTTTTATTAGCTAAATCAAACTTTATTATTTCTCCCTTCGACAAGTTTTTAGTAGAAACAGCAAATCATTTCAAAATAAACTTTGGAATTATTAGATTCTCAGCTGATGTAGTATTTTTATTGATTGTAGTTCTCGTAAATGTTATTTATGCACAGGTTGTTCCAATAACATTATTTACTTTGATAATTACATTTTTAACAGGTGTAAACATAGCAATTTATGAAATCATACTAAATAAAATATTGTATTTATGGTCTAATGTTCAAAATTAGGGATGGTGTTCAAAGAGTTACGATGATAGCAATGCATTGTAAGTTTGACGTGCAACACTACCATAAGTGTTAGTTGGTTAGATCATAAAATAGGTTAGACAAGTTCTAGCCCATTTTTCATGACATCTAACTTACTTGGGGAATGTTAGTTAAGTACATTTAGGTACTTGATACGTCTAATTGAATTAGATGTGAAGACCTCACTTTGATGTATGAAATGTCTCATTTGCTTATTAAACCATTCGACTTGACCTTTTTGCCACGCCTTTCTAGATAACAATAATAAGTATCTAATTGTGGTTGAATTTTTAAATTTATGTAATGGTAAGAATTCGCTTCCGTTATTTGTAGTGATAGAATTAACCGTTACAGTTTCATAATCTTATTAATAAAAGAGTTAACGTTAGCAATAGTTTTACGTCCAATATACTTTGTTACAGGAAATTAGTAATACGCTTTATAAAACTTATAATGTCTCTAACAAAACCTGCTGATTCAATTAAATCAGATTTCGAAAGTCTACGCCTTACTCTTTTAGTAACTGTGAGTGGACTTTGATGAATAGTTTAGCATTTGCATCACGCGTGTGTGATTGAAGTTAACCTTTCGAATTGGATTTTTTAAGCTTAAATACCCTTTATATGCTTTAGATTGTTTGATAATACCGAGTCTTACCCACTCATATATTGTAGTTGCCAATGGAAAGTTGACAGTACGTATAGCTATTTTTCTATTTTGGCACGATTTTATATATTCTACAATTTGTCGCACTTAGTGGTTTATAGTCCACAAAAACTTTCAAATTACTTCTAGCCTTGACAAAAAAAGCTATAATTGTGCTGTAGATACAAGAAAGGGAGGCAATGTGAGAAAAGTAGTAATGACTTTGGCGGTTTGCTTTATATTAGTAATGGCAGTTTCATTTGATGCACAAGACCTACACTATACTAGTGGTGATTGGTTCAGTACTTCAGATACAAATTATGACGGAAACTCAGCTAATTCAGGTATTGTTTGGACAACTGAACTACACACTATGCAAGGACAGGTTCTTACTGATTCAACAAAGCACTCTCCTTGGTTTAATGCTTAACAATAAAGGGCACTCTAAACTAGAGTGCTTTTAATATATTTTGGTATACTTTTGAATAGTTTGCCCGAATTTGGTTAAAAATGGTATTA
>JBKEDG010000101.1:0-2343 GCA_047975285.1 Bacilli bacterium
ATCAAGAAAATACAAAATTGCTAGAAGATACCGGTGAAGAGCAACTAGTAATATACACATGTTATCCTTTTAATAGATGGAGTAAAACAAATCAAAGGTATGTTATCGTAGCGAAAGTTATAGAGCAATAGACTAATGAATATGAATAACAAGAAAAAGTATATGGTTATGTTAAAAGTGACGATATATACTATTATCTAAACGAGTCTAAAAACGTTTTTTACAAATTGTATTGGAAAAGAATGTTGTATTGTAAGTTTGAAGCGCAGCACTATCATAGTTGTTAGTTGATTTGATTATACTATAGGTTAGACAAAATGTAGCCTATTTTTTTTATGAGGTATTCTAACTCGCTTGGACTATGTGAGTTACGTTTAGGTACTTGTTATTTATGGTATTTGTATAGTGTTTGATACATCTAATTGATTTTGATGTGAAGACCACTTTTTTATGTATGAAGCGTCTCATTTGCTTATTAAACCATTCGATTTGTCCTTGCTAGGATCACAATAATAAACTTCTAATTGTCGGTTAAATTTTTAAGTTTATGTAATTGTAAGAATTCATTACCATTATCTGTGGTGATAGAATTAACAGTATATAGTTTCATAACTTTATTAATAAAATGGTTAACATTAGTAATGGTTTTGATGTCAATATACTTTGTTACGGTAAATCTGGTAACACGTTCAGTAATTACTAATGGTCCTTCGTGAGTAGTCTTAGTATTAGCGTCACGTTCGTGTGATTGGGATTGTCCCTTGCCAGTGGATTTTTTAAGCTTAAATGATCGTCTATATGCTTTAGAAGCTTTTATGGTACCGAGTTTTATCCACCTATATATTGTGGTAGCTGATGGAAAGTCTTTTATGAACTTTCTCTATTTAACTACTACTGACGTTATTGAATTAAATTTCTTCATATCTTCGATAATAATATCAATAATATCTGAAGTAGTTAATGCAATTGTTCTTACTACGTCTATCCATATATTTCTTAGTTGCTGCATCAGCCTCATAGACAACTGAATATGTATCATCGGAAGAATTTCTCTTCTTAAAAGAATTTCGTTTGAGTTCTCTTGATATTATTGAGTTAGAAATTTCGATGGCAGCAACAATATTTCTTGTTGACATCATTATTACATTGTGATAGTATCGTCTATCTCTTCTTTGATCATGTGAAAAATGTGTGTAGTTTCCAAATTTCTCCATTAATTTATAACTCTAAATGATGTATAAATATCATTTAGCAATAAACAAGTAAATAGTTATAATCATTACGTCTTCCGCCAAGTCGACATTAATATTATAGCTATTTTTTCTATTTTGGCACGATTTTGTGAAAAATCAAATTTTGTCGCACTTCGTGGTTTAAAGTCCACTACAACCCAGGAATTCTTTTCTCCTTGACAAAAAAACAAATAAGTGCTATAATTGTGTTATAGATACAAGAAAAGGAGGAAGTATGAGAAAAAAAATAATGAAATTGTTTACCATCGCATTTGCATTTGTGGCTATCGCAACACCAGTAGGGTTTAACGCCCAGACAATAGATCAGACAATAGATAGGATAGATGGGGAAAAAGCACATCATCATTATGTTCATTTCTATAATGTGAACAACGAGGATTATACGGGAGTCCAAGCGGAACATATAAAAAGTGGTGAATACATTGGAGTAAAACTTGAAGCATGTGGGAATACTTCTGGTCCATACTATAATACGGGAGATGTATCAACGGATATAATCACTTGCTATGATAACAATGCAAGTGGGTGGTTACCAGCAACTAAAGAATATTGGTATGAATAAAAATAAAAATAGCCTAAATGTTAGGCAATTATTTAGATATATTCGTATAGTAATTAAAGATAACCAATCTACTTTTAGTATATTCATGTTATAATTCATAATATGATACCAAAAATTGTAAGAAAGGAGACATAATCAATACTATAAAATCTAGTTTTTTTAAAAAGTAGAAAATATATTATCGATTATGTAAATGTAAAATGAGAAAATATATTTTCCTCTTTATGATAGGAATTAGTTTAGTAACATTAACTGCCTGTGGTAATAAGAATACCACAACTAACGATACGGAGTCAAGCATCTCAGAAGTAAATAGTCAAAGCGGGCAAGAAAAAGAAATCAAAGAGTATGAGGATACTAATAATGAGGTTATGAATTTTACTGATAGTGTTCAAGTACCATCTAAGTTTAATGCAAAGAAAACACCGATAATTTATGAAAGTGAAAACTATAAAATATACGATGAAACGGACTTTGGGTTTATTCAAAAGCTAGTCGATATTAGATATCAAAGTTTTGAATTTGTTG
>JBKEDG010000102.1:0-35248 GCA_047975285.1 Bacilli bacterium
TAAAAATTAGCCTGATTTTAGCAAGTACGGCAACAATTTTTATATAGAGTTTTGCTAAAATATATCTTTCTTCATATAAAGCAATTATAGCATTTTTATACAGACTTTTTTTAATTCCTGTTGCTCTAACAATCAAATTAGTTTTGCCATCCAACTTTTTATATACTTTAATAAAATCATTGTATTTACCACTTTTAAAGTTATTTTTTAAATTTGTCAAACTATTAAACTCTATTTCATTAATTAGTGTTGTATATCCGGCAGCAGAATAGAAAAACGATTCAATAATCCCGCTATTATATAGACAACTCTTGCTTTCATAGTAATTAAAAATATTGACCCAACGCTTTAGTGCAATTTCTCTTTTTTGAAAATCAATGTTATTGGTAGTCTGATTAGCATTAGTTCTATATAAGTATAATTTCCATGGGTATAACACAATTTTATTTGCTTCTAGAAAAAGTATTTTAGTAACAGGATCTTCTATAATACCACTTGGAAATTTAAAATTAATTTTATCTATCAAAGATTTTCTATAAATCCCTGTGCATGGTAAATGCCACAACAAAAGTTGTGAAGAAGCACTTAAACTATTTATAATATTTCCATAGTTATTAATATAATTATTAAATTTAATGCTACTAGTCTTATTAATATTATTCATTGATAGAACTCTCTCATAATCACATCTAACAATATCAGCATCGTATTTTTTAGCCTGATAAAGCATGTCTTCACAAAAAGTCTTATAAATTACATCATCTGCATCAACAAAACTAATATATTCACCTTTTGCTCTGGCTAAACCGTAGTTCCTAGCAATACCTGCACCACTATTTTTTATATTATAGCTTGATAGGTTATAATTATTTTTTATATAATCATTAATTATTTGTTCGCTAGTATCAGTTGACCCATCATTTACAACAATGACTTCATAATTACCAATCGACTGATTCAAACATGAATTTAGGCATTCTGCAATATATTTTTCAGCATTATAAATAGGAATAATTATGGTAATCTTTATCTTATTCATATTAACTAAAATTGTCTGTAAGATCTATTGCAAGTCTTCCAGCTCTTTTTCTAATTCTTAATCTATATTTATCTGAAAATACTGTATCATCTTCAAAGAAATTATAACTAAGTCCATATGTATTGTTCAAATGATCATCAAATTTAAAAGAAATAAATCCTTGATTTAAAATATCTTTAATTTTCATTTCCAATCTAATGTGAGTATCATCTAAGACACTAAATTTAACATCTACAAAATTATAATCATGCATAATATTCTTTTCGACATTGTACTTTGCAACTAGCAGTTCAATCTTTGATAAATCAATCGGTTTAAAAACTTGGTTTTGATAAGTTCTGCCTATTTCAAAATCAAAAGTAACACTTGTTTTTTTAAGTTCAAATTTATCTAATAACATTGCTTCTGATTTTGACTTTTCTCTAATAGTGTGATGATAAAATTCAATTCCTTCTTCTACATCACCATCAAAGGCGATAAATCCATCACTTAAATATAATACTCTTGTACAAAAAGTACGTATTAAGTCTTCTGAATGTGATACAAAGAGAATTGTTTTCCCATTTTCAAAAAATTCCATTGTTTTCTGTTTTGATTTTTGCTGAAAATCACGATCTCCAACTGCAAAAACTTCATCAATAATAAGAATGTCAGGGTTGACATTAACAGCAAGCGCAAAGCCCAGTCTAGCAGCCATACCAGATGAATAACTAAGTAGTGGCATGTCAATGTATTCACCAATATCAGCAAACTCAATGATATCATCAATAACATCATCAATTTCATGTTTTTTCATTCCAAGGATATTTCCCTTAAAATAAATGTTTTCTCTTCCAGTTAAAATATTATTAAACCCTGCTCCAAGCTCAAGTAATGATGAAATCTTACCATCCACATATGTAGTACCAGCAGTAGGGTGATATACACCCGCAATAATTTTTAAAAGTGTTGATTTCCCTGCACCATTAGCACCTAAGATCCCAACAATTTCACCGTCAGTAACTTCAAAATTTAACCCATTTAAAACTTGAAACTCTTTTGTGAAACCACGACTTGTTAAAAGCCACTTAAATATTTTAAAGTCTTTTTTAAAAAAATAGAAATACTTAATAAGTCCAGAGACTTTTACTCTAACATGTTTTTTCATTTGTCTCCTCCTTATATAATATCTGCATATAAACTACGCACACGCATTTGTAGTTTAAAACCAACTAAATACATAATAACTACAATAACCCAAAATACACTTGTGGATAGAACGTCATTTGTTCTTAGAGCTCCAAATGATTCACGATAACCTGTTAAAATATATACTGTTGGGTTTAACATTAGTATTTTAAAAGGTATTTCCATAAAACTAATGATAGCATTCCCAGAATTAGCAAGCTTATTTTGAACAGATGTCATATCCCAAAATATAGGATTAAAATACATTTGTATTCTTGAAAAAGATTTATATAATTCATAAAAATCTCTTGAAATTGCAACAAAAGCACTAACTAAAATATTAAAACCTGTCATAAAAATAACCATTGAAATTGTATAATAAATAAACTTTAATGGGTGCACTTCAACACCTCTAGCATTAGCAATAAGATGCATTGCAACAACTGCTACTAATATAATATAAGTTAGACCTCTTCTATAAAATATTGCTAAAGAATGGTACAAAGGTATAATAGTAATTGGAAATTTTACTTTAGAAATAATTGCTCTACTATTTCTAATGCAAGCAACTCCCCCACCAATAATATCAGACATATAATACCACGCAACAAGTCCAGATACAAGATACATTACAACTGGAATTCCTTCAATTTCTCCAAATCCACGCATAAAAATCATAAACATCACATACGTAATAAAGAAGACGATATCTCTAACAATATGCCAGTATGAACCTAGAGTTGTCTTTAATGTTTCTTGTTGAAAAATTGAACTTGCCATTTTCCATATCATATGTCGATTATTTGTAATCTCCTTAACACTTTCAACTGCACTATTCTTTTTAATATTATTTTCTATTAAGACTTCACTTACTAAAAATTCTCTCTCACATTTTTTATTTAAAACCAAATATTTAGATATTAATTTTGAAAACATCTCTGGAATTTGCCTTTTTATATTATCGTAATACAATCTACCGTCTTCATCAACTGCAACAAAGTACACATTTTCTCTTTCAAGTAAAGAATGATAAACCTTTTTATCATACTCATCAATTGGATATCCCCAGAAAATAACTTTACTAGAATCATTTGCAACTATCAAAATTTCTCGTTCATCATCGACTATATCTCTAAGGTGGATTTTAATATCTTGATTTTTACTACCATAATCAAAATTAACAACTTTAGTCCCAGTAGAAAGTTCCTTTAAAAGTTTTTTTTCACCTTCATTTAAATTTTTATTTATAACATTTAAAATCATTTATCTACTCCTTTAAAAATTGCTTTGAATGCAATGTTGAAATCAAATGAAATCTTTTATAATCACCCTTTAGCAACGCAGATGCTAGTTCTTTTTTAAAATTTTGAGATATAAATTTTAGCTTCAAGAACTGCTTATACTGATTTACAATATTTTTTGACTTAGCAAATATAAGTTTTTTTTCATCTTCATTATACTTATTAAATTGATTAACATAAATTACTAAATCATGATTAATAAATAGGCTCATAAAGTTAACTTTAAACGCATCATTTACATCTAGCATTATTTTTTCAATTTTATCAAGTCGTTCATTAAAATTATCCGTACTTAACCTAGAGGAGATACTTGTTTCACTACCATAATAATTCCATACATAGTAATCGGTATTTACAATTCCAATTTTATCCACATTTTTATATAATTGTGCTGTAAATAATTTATCCTCGTAAAGGCCCGATTCAAACTTAAGCTGATATTTTTCTAGCGCTTCACGGTTGTAAATCTTATTAGTTGAAAGCACATCGCTTAATAATAGTTCTCTCTCCCTTTGCGCATTAATATACTTTTTATTGTAAATATTTTTGTACCAAATATGTGAAATCCCAGTTGCAACATCGAGTCTTCTAGTTATCGCTGATACAACGTCTAAATTATTCTCTTCAGCATAATTAACCATAAAACTAAGTCCATACTTGTTAAGAGTATCATCTGAATCAACAAAAGCAATATACTTTCCAGTCGCTTTTGATACACCAAAATTCCTAACATTACCTACACCAACATTTTTTGGTAATTTATAATATTTTATTGTTTTATCAATGAAATTATAGTCATCACTACAATCATTTACAACAATAATTTCAATGTTTTTATACTTCAAATTTCTTAATGAATTAATAGCAGTCCCAATAACTTCACTATTATAATAATATGGTAAAACAATAGAAACTAATGGTACACTTTTATTTATTTTTAAATTTGTATAATACTGAAATGAACGGTAAATATATATTATGTTTCTACGTATCTTATTTTTTATAACTCCTTGCAGTAGTTTTCTTAATTTACGATTTAATAATACAAGCTTACCTTTTATACTTTTTTTATAATAAAATATCTTATTAGCTTGTATATTGGTACTTTTTTCATTATTTAATTCATTGAAAAGTTTCTCCCATTTCAACATTATAGTTTCGTTACTAAATTTATTTTGAACTTCTTCAAAATTCTTTAATTCATAATTATTAGCACTATTCATCGCCTTAGCAAAACTATCAAAATCATTTGTTGTAATTAATTGCCCTACCCCCTCAGCTAATTCTTTAGCAGCAGTAAACGAATCAAATAATATTACTGGGATGTAATAATTTACTGCCTCAAGGATGATTAATGGAAATCCCTCCGTTAAACTAACGGAAATAAGACCTTGCTTATTATTGAAAATTTTTTCTTTATCATTGCAATAACCTTTCAAAATAATTCTATTTTCTAAATTATGTTCTTTGATTCTTGAAACCATTTCATCTTTTAGTGGTCCATCACCATAGACATGTAAAATCACATCGTTATTCAAATATTTATTTTTAAATATTTCGATTAATGCAAAAATATTTTTATCAATATCTAACCTTGTTATCGCTACAAATATATTACTATTTTTGTGAAGATTTTTAGAATCTGAAAAATCAAAACTATTTTCTATACTAGAAGTAATTGATCTTATTTGTTTTGGTCTTATATGTTTCTTAATTAAGTTTTCATTATTATGTGTAAGTGTTAAGAATCTATTATAATTATATAATTTTCGATTATTTATTGCATCTAAATGCCAATGATATAGCGTCTTATTCACGATATCTTTTGTATCGCCATGAAACATTGCAATTACTTTTTTCTCTCTTAAATGCTTTTGAAAATATAAGTGCGAACTAAACTGACATGAAATGATGTATCCATCAGTATTTTCTAAAAAATTCTTACAAAAACCTATCTTCATATTTCCTGACGCTTTAAAGTCAATTATATTTTCTTCATCAAATGTATAAAGTTGCTCATTTCCAACAGCATGTTCATTAATTCCAAGCACATTAATACGACAATTATACTTGCTTTTGAATAATCGTGCAAAATTTAAAATAAAATTGTGCACTCCACCTATCTGATGTAAATCATTAACCAGAAACGTTATATCTCTATGTGTGCGTGGGGTATCATCAAAATTTAATTTAGTAACTAATTTATCGTAATCTCTCAATTCTTGATGCTCATAAAATTTATTTGAAAAATTCTCACTTAGGTACTGATTAATATCTACAGCTAACCCCTCACATATTTCATATAGTTCCTGTTTTGTATAAGCAATATTTTTTTTGTCAATGATAGTATTTATATCAAAAGTGAATCCTCTATTACTTGCATATTCTTCATAATCATAATTGAAAAATATTATCGGTTTATTCAAGACTGAATAATCAAACATTACACTTGAGTAATCAGTGACCAAAACATCACAAACAAGTAAAATATCATTGATGTTTTTATACTTTGTAAAGTCATAATCAATCCCTATTGTTGTATCAAAATAATTCATGTAGTGTGCTTTAGCAATAATGATCCAATCTTCCCCAAGAATTTTTTTTATTTTTTTAAAATCACAGGCTAAATCAAATTTACCAGTTTCTCTCATAGTCGGCGCATATAAAAAAACCTTTTTATCTGTAGGTAATCCAAGTTTCTCTTTTAAATCTGTAATATTATCTTTATTATTATTTATAAGCAAGTTATTTAATCTAGGCATTGTTGTTTCGTATACTTCACCATTGTATAACATTGAGTTTCTTAGAAATTTTTCTGTATAAAACTTTGATGGCGATAACATTAAATCGTAACAACTAGAGTAATTTAAACTCTCAGCAAGGTATTTTATATCTAAATCAATAAACATTTTTTTATATGGTATTCCATGCCAAACACTAATTCTTCTTTGTAGTGGTGATATTTTTGAACTCGAGTTAACTGATCCAGCATCAATAATATAATCTGCAGTATAAATTAAATAGTAAGCATAATCCGTTCTGTATTTTATATAATTAACACCATCTTTTTTAACAATAGTTTCTTTGAACATGTCAGAGATTACATATACATCAAGTTTATTTTTATAGATATCAATAAATAAATTAACATCTCCCATAACTGAAGAATTAAAAGCTGATGGAATTAAAAGCAATTTTTTCTTTTCCATTATTTTATTACTGTTCATCATAAACCTCCAAGTACTTCTGTTTATAATTATATCACATTCTATTAATAATGTCATTACAATCAATTTAATTGCAGTCGCAATCAATTAATAATTTTATTAGCCTATTTTACTTGTTAAATTTAATATATTACTAACAACAGTAAGCAATATCCATACTAAAAAACTGTTAAATAATTATTAACAGTCTCTATATTATTTATTTTGAAGCTTGTAAAAATTCCACGAATCCTTGATCATATCCTCTAATGTCTTGGTTGTTTTAAATCCTAATTCATCGCACGCTTTTTTTGTTTTTGCATAAGAAGTAGCAATATCTCCACTACGGCGAGGTCCAACTATATATGGTACATCTACATTGTTTAATCTCTTAAAAGCAGAAACTATTTCAAGAACACTATATCCTTTCCCCGTACCTAGATTATAAGCATTAACTCCCAAGTGTTCATTCTCAATCTTCTTTAAAGCACAAACATGACCTCTTGCTAAATCAACAACGTGTATATAATCACGTACACCTGTACCATCAATAGTATCATAATCATTACCATGAATTTCCAAGTGTGGTAATTCTTTATTAGCTACCATTACAATATAAGGTAATAAATTATTAGGAATTCCTTTAGGTGTTTCACCTATCAATCCGCTGTTATGTGCGCCAATTGGATTAAAGTAACGTAATAGACTAATATCCCATTCATTATCTGAAATATGTAAATCTGTTAAAATTTGCTCAATAAATAATTTTGTTGTACCATAAGGATTAGTTGTTGGTCCAGTTTTACAAGTTTCATCAATTGGAAACTTTTCTGGTTCTCCATATATTGTTGCACTACTACTAAAGATAATTTTTTTACAATTGTATTTTTTCATAACTTGACAAAGTACTATCGTACTCATCAAATTATTATCATAATACTCTAAAGGTTTTAAGACACTTTCTCCTACTGACTTAAACCCAGCAAAGTGAATTACCGCTTCAATTTTATGTTCATTAAAAATTTGCTCAACTAATTGCTTATTACAAACATCACCTTGATAAAATGTTAATTTTTTATCAGTTATTTGCTCTATATATCCTTTAACTTCAATCCTAGAATTAGATAAGTCATCAATAATTATTACATTATAGCCCTCACTTAATAATTCTACACATGTGTGACTACCAATAAATCCCATTCCGCCAGTTACTAAAATATTCATAAACTCTCCTTTACTTTGTACACATATTTTACATAGACATACAATACTATTTTAACACAATAATATCTAAATGTAAAAAATTAGCCTTTACTTATCATTTAATACCCTAACTATTTTCGTAGCCGTAGTCCCATCACCATAAGGATTGGTTTTCTTACACATATCATTATAAATATCTTGATCCTCGATTAATTCTACAACAGCATTGATAATATCAGTACTATTCGTTCCGACAAGTTTTAATGTACCTGCTAAAACACCTTCCGGTCTTTCAGTCACATTACGAAGAACTAATACTGGAATCCCAAGTGACGGCGCTTCTTCTTGAATACCTCCGCTATCTGTCATAATAAGATACGACTTTGACATAATATTATGAAAGTCAATCGTGTCAAGCGGGTCAATTATTTTTATATTATCGCTTTTAAAATACTTACTAGACTTCTTTCTAATAATAGGATTTAAATGCATCGGATAAACAAACTTAAACTCATCATAGTATTTAGAGGCTAAATAATCTATTGCATAAAATATATCATCTAGTTCTTCTAAATTTTCTCTTCTGTGTGCTGTAATTAAAATGAGTTTCTTACTGTCCTGCCACTTTAGAACTGAGTTTGAATAATCGTTACAAATTGTATACTTAAGCATATCAATAGCACTATTCCCGACAATATAAATATCCTCATCTTTCACATTTTCCCTAATTAAATTCTCATAACTTATTTTTGTTGGAGCAAAGTGATAATCTGCTAATACAGTTGTTATTTTACGATTTATTTCTTCTGGAAACGGAGAATATTTATTATTTGTCCGAAGTCCTGCTTCAATATGAGCAAGTTTTATTTTGTAATAATACGCAATAATACTACCAGCAAGTGTTGCACTAGTATCTCCATGAACAAGTATTACATCTGGATTTTCATTGTTAAACACTTGTTTTAATCCTTGTAGAGAATTTGTTAATATATCTACAAGACCATTTGACTTTTCCATTATAGCAAGATTGTAATCAATTTTTACGTTAAAATAATCTATAAGTTGATTAAGCATCTCTTTGTGCTGACCAGTAGAAACCAGTATAACATCATTCCCTTGCTTTAGTGATTCAATATATATTGGATAGATTTTAATAAACTCTGGCCTTGTTCCAAATATAAACATTAACTTTTTCATAATTAATCCTCCTTATATATATTATAAGACATTTATATAAATAAACAAGGTTAATTACAAATAATTCACTTTAATTATTGTCTCCCATAACACACCATATTTACAGAGTTATGTATAAGCATGATTGATTTTATGAATATAATTTAACAAATATATTTTAGAATTTCATGAAATATTGTGGTATAATTATATGTGTTGTGGAGGTATTTTATGAAAAAACGAATTATAACAATTTTAACCCTATTTTTTATTAGTACAGCTTGTAGCAATAATGCTAAAATTAGTGATGAATTCTATGATGTTGCTAATAAAAATGAATACAAAGATCTGTATGAAATCAATGAATTAGAACTTAAAGAAAATGAATTAAATGCTGATGAGACTCTATGGGACAATGTTGCCCAGTTTAAAAGTGGATTTGTTTTTAATTGGAAAAAATCATCAAGCAATGATACACCATCTATCTTATATTTCTATGAAGTTGAAGATAAGAAAGCAAGAAAGAAAATGCTTGAAATGATTAAAAATAATGAGGTTACTCATATGAACATTTCTAAAAAAAATGCGTGCGAGTATCAAGATAAATATATTATGATTATTGATGAAAATATTAAAAGTAATGAAATGACTAAAAACCTTGTAAAAAAGTTTTGTAAATAAATAGGGATTAACCCTATTTTACTTGAAGTAGAAATATATTTATTATATAATTAATATGTTATTAGGTAATAATGTTTAACAGGGAATTAGGAAATCCTAAGCTGTCCCAGCAACTGTAATACGGATGAAATGACAAAAGCCACTGAAAATCGGGAAGGTGTCAAAGTAAAATGATGTTAAGCCAGTAGACCTGCCTATGAACAGATATTTAATTCTTCTGGGGAATGAGAATGAAGTCATATTGGTTTAAATACTATTATTGACTATTTTAACATACCCCAGTATGTTTTTTTTATTAAAAAAATTTATTGGAGGTTATTATGAAGATTATAAAAAGAAACAAGCAGGTTGAGGAGTTTAACATCAGTAAAATTGAGAATGCATTATTAAAAGCTTTTTCGAATGAAAATGCCAAGGGGGATGTTAAAACCATTTCCAAAGCAGTTGAAAGTAAATGTTACGACTATATTAGTGTTGAAAATATTCAAGATATCGTTGAAGATGAGTTGATTAAGAATCATTCTAATATCGCAAAAAAATATATTACTTATCGTGAAAATCATACTATGCAAAGATTAAATAAAGACTCAATTACAAGAATTCTTACTGATATTTGTGTGATAAATGATAACGATTTATTAAAAGAAAATGCAAACATGGCCTCAAATACTCCTGCTGGTCAAATGATGCAAATTGCTTCACTTCATGCAAAAGACTATGCAAAAAATTATCTTATTAGTAAAGAGTATGTCAAATTACATGATAATGGTTACATTCATATTCATGATATGGATTACTATCTATCTAAGACTACCACTTGTGTCCAATATGATTTAAATGACATCTATGAAAATGGATTCTACACTAAGAACGGTAAGATTAATTGTCCTAATTCTATAGAAACATATGCAACACTTGCAACAATTATATTTCAAACTAATCAAAATGAACAGCACGGAGGACAGGCAATACCTGCATTTGATTTTTTTATGGCTGCAGGAGTTACTAAAAGTTTCAAAAAAAACCTTAGTGAAATTATTTCTCAATTCCTCATAATGTCATGTGAAACTAAGTATACAAATATTAGTGAATGTGTAAATATTTATGTTAAAGGGATTAAAGATATTAATGTTGTTGCTCTAAAAAGATTATTTAAAATTGATATTGAAAAAGCGTATAAAATTGCCTTAGAAAAAACAGATCGTGATACTTATCAAGCAATGCAAGGATTTATTTATAACCTAAATACAATGCATAGTAGAGGCGGTAATCAAGTTGTATTTAGTTCCATTAACTACGGTAGTGACACTTCACCAGAGGGAAGAATGGTAATCTCAAATATATTAAAAGCAACTAGCGATGGGCTTGGTAATGGGGAAATTCCAATTTTTCCAATTCAAATTTTTAAAGTTAAAAATAAAATAAATTACTCAACTGATGATATTAAACTTGCATACAATAATCTAATTTGGAATGAGGAGTTTTTAAACAGTAATTTTAGTGCCCCTAATTTTGACCTATTTCTTAAGTCTATTAAAACTTCTGCAAAATGTCTATTTCCAAACTATTTATTTCTAGATGCATCTTTTAATATTAATAGCAAGTGGAAAAAGAATGATCCAAAAAGGTATCTTCAAGAAGTAGCTACAATGGGTTGTCGTACAAGAGTTTTTGAAAATATCAATGGAAAATCTACATCAATTGGAAGAGGAAACCTCTCTTTTACTACAATTAATTTAGTTAAACTAGCAATAGAAACTGCAAAACAAACAAATTCTATTACGAAAAGAAAGGAACTATTTAATGAAAAGGTTTTAGCAATGGTGAACTTAGTTGCAAAGCAGTTAATTGAACGCCTTAATCATCAAAAATCAGCAAATATTACACAATTCCCTTTTATGCATGCTAATAATATCTGGAATGGTCTTAATAAACAGTCTAGCAATGTAGGCGAAGCACTGAATAGTGGAACTTTAGGAATCGGATTTATTGGTGCAGATAATGCAATGAATGCCCTTTTTTCAAAAAGTTATAATGAAGATGAAGAAATATGGGAATATCTTTACTATGTAATTAGTAATATGAGTAAGAAAGTAAATAAACTTAAAGAAGAATTTAATCTCAACTTTTCTTTACTTGCAACTCCTGCTGAAGGCCTAAGCGGAAGATTTACAAAACTTGATAAAGAACAGTATGGGAATATAAAACGAGTGAATGATTGTGAGTATTATACTAATTCTTTTCATGTTGATGTCAAACAAAACATAAGTGCATTTGATAAAATTAAGTATGAAGGCGTTTTCCATAAACTAACTACTGGCGGACATATTACGTATGTAGAATTAGATGGAGAAGCCAAAAAAAATCCTTCATCACTACTAAAAATTATTGAATGTATGTACAACAATGATATTGGCTATGGTTCAATAAATCATCCAATTGATATATGTAATGATTGTAATTATCGAGGTATTATCTACAATAAATGTCCTAGTTGTAATAGTAACGATATAAAAAGAATTAGACGAATAACTGGATATCTAACAGGTGATCTCAAAACATGGAATAGTGCAAAAAAATCGGAAGAAAAAGACCGTGTAAAACATCAATGAAATATCTAAAAATTCTTAATGAGACCATAAGTGATGGAGTAGGGTTAAGATTGTCAATTTATTTAAGTGGTTGTAGTCATCACTGTCCCTACTGTCATAATGAAAGTTCTTGGAATGAAAATAATGGTTATGACTTAGATGATGGAGTAATTGAGAACATTGTCACCACTTATCAAAATAACCCCATGTTGAGTGGAATAACTTTTACAGGTGGTGACCCTTTGTTTAATTTCAAAGAATTTACCTATTTAATAAAAAAAATAAAGTTGGCACTAAACTGTAACATTTGGGTCTATACAGGGTATACATATGAACAAATAAAAAATGAGGAATTTATTTATTATATTGATGTACTTGTAGATGGTAAATTTGAAATCAAGTCTCGTTGTTTATCTCTTTATTTTAGAGGTAGCAAAAATCAGCGAATAATTGATGTAAAATCTTCACTAATTAAATCTAGTATAAAAATAATAAATTTCGAATAAAAAACACTATCAACAAAATTGTTGGTAGTGTTTTAAATATTCTTTCGACCTTCTAGTGCTTTAAATAGTGTTAATTCATCAGCATACTCTAAATCACTTCCCACTGGCAAACCATGTGCTATTCTTGAAACAACAATTCCTGTGTTTTCTAAAAGTTTGGAAATATAATTTGCAGTTGCCTCTCCATCAATTGTTGGATTTGTTGCAATAATTAATTCTTTTACTTCGTCAGTATTTCTGACTCTACTTATTAAAGAACTAATATTAAGATCCTCAATCCCTACTCCATTCATCGGAGAAATTGCACCATTTAAAACATGATATTTCCCCTTAAACATTTTTAATTTCTCAAGCACAACCACGTCTCTAATTGTTTCAACAACACATATAACTTCCTTGTCTCTTTTTTCATCACTACAAATAATACAAATATCTTCATCAGTAATAAAATGGCATACTTTACACTCATGAATCCCTGCTGAAACATTAATAATATTTTGTGCAAAATTTTCAAGTTCAAAACTTTTCCTATTAGCTAAGTGCATAACTAATCTTTCTGCGGTTTTATCCCCTATATTGGGTAGAGTTTTAAAACTTTCAATTAATTCTCGTATTGGTTTTGGGTACATTAAAAATATCCCTTTACTGATGGTACAAGTTCTTCCATACGCTCATCAGTGTACTTTTCAATTTGCTTAATACAGTTGTTAACACTAATCATAATTAGGTCTTCTAAAATCTCTTTATCTTCAAGAGCTTTATCAGCTATATCAACACTTTTTACTATTCTTGACCCAAACATTGTAATTACAACATCCTTACTACTTGTTTCTGATGTAAATTCACTATAGTTTATTTCCTCTTTTACTTCATTAATTTTTTTAAATTGTTTTTGCGCTTTTTCAACCATTTCTTTTGTAAACATTCTTTACTCCTCCACCGTTAAGTTATCATCACCAAAGTAATCAGTCGCCCTTTGTAATAATATGTTTCTTTTCTCTAATATATTATAATAGGAATTAATAGATTGTTCATCAATTATTTTGTATGTATCACCACTTTTTAATTTTTTTATGTAATCATCTTTAATTCTAGCCCACTCATTTTCAGAAACTGCAGCAATTTTATAATTATCAACATCAAAAAAATTATTTATAAATTCCTCTACATCTACAATATTCTCCATAACTTTTATAACTGCCATATCACTAGCAACACAAATAATTAAGTGTTCATCACTTGCAGCTCTAAGTTTAGTACCATTTAATATATTTATTAAGTACATTTTTTCATCTAACTGGTAATGTTCATCTAATTTTTCCCATTTGCTTTTAAAATCATTAAGCCTTTTTTTATTTGCATTAACCAGCACATTATTAATTCTTACACTTCTTATATAATTATAATATTTTATTTTCATATCATGTGTAATTTCTTCTTGCGTTTCTTCTCCAGTACCAGCATTAATAATTTCACCCTGATTTTCTTCAAATTCTATTGGTGTATTATCACCTTCATCTAATTCTAAATTATTTGAATTTATATCACCTTGCATATCTTCTACAAAATTATTTTCTACCACTTCTTCTTGCCTATCACTTGGTTGATTTGTATCTAATTCTAAATTATTTGAGTTTATATCACCTTGCGTATCTTCTACAAAATTATTTTCTGCCACTTCTACTTGCCTACCACTTGATTGGTTTGTATCCTTTTCTAAATTATGATTATTAATAATTTCACCGTCGACATCAAGAATTAATCCATTGTTTTTTAGAATATTTTTTGCACTAACTTCCTGTCCTGAATTTTCAAAAAGTGCTGATGTATCCAAATTTGTTATAGTTAAATCATCAGCAGTTTCTTTCATCATTTCAAGAAGGTTTAATAAAGAAATTTCTAGGTATATTTTAGGATTATGCATACTTTTAATTTTAAATAATATTTCTGTTAAAAATTTGACATACTCATACAGGTCATCTATATTATAACTACAGATTTTATTAAACACTTCACTTGATTCATAAATTAAATCATCTTTAATTCCGTTAGCGTAAACCATTGCGTCACGAATATATACAATTAGACTTTCACATAACTTTACAAGATCTTTTCCTTGATTGCTTAGTTCATTTACTTTTTTTAATACTGATACTTTATCTTTTGTTAAAATAGCTATAATTATTGCTTCAACAGCATCTTTAGTAGCCGTTCCCGTTATACTGTATATATCTTCAACCGTTATTTGTGTATTTAAATATGAACTTACTTGGTCAAGTAAACTAAGTGCATCTCTCATTCCACCGTCACTCAAATACGCAATAAGCTTTAAGCTTTCTTCTGTTATACTTATCGATTCTTTTTGCACAATAATTTTTAATCTTTCAATTATTGAAGATTCGGATATCTTTCTAAAATCAAATCTTTGACATCTAGAAAGTATTGTTAATGGTATTTTATGTGGTTCAGTAGTTGCTAAAATGAATATAACATGTGATGGTGGCTCTTCTAGAGTCTTGAGTAAAGCATTAAATGCTTGGGTTGTAAGCATGTGAGTTTCATCTATAATATATACTTTATATTTACAACTAGTTGGAGTATACATTACTTTTTCTCGAATGTCACGAATTTCATCAACACCGTTATTTGAAGCGGCATCAATTTCAATCACATCACTAATTTGATGGTTTAAAATGCTTAGACAATTATCACATTTACCACATAAAATACTATCTCCTGTACAATTTACAGCTCTTGCTACAAGTTTAGCAATTGACGTCTTTCCTGTCCCTCTTGGCCCTGTAAATAAATAGGCGTGTGAAACCTTATTTTGAATAATTGCATTCTTAATTGTTTTGGCAATATGATCTTGTCCAACCATATCTTCAAATGATGAAAGTCGATACTTTCTATATAGTGCCTGATATGCCATAACTATTCCTTTCTAACAAAATTTATATAAATTTTGCTCAATATATTTTTTATTTTCCTTGTGTTTGTTATCATAATTACTTAAAACTTCGTAGAATTTTTTGCTATGATTAAATTCTATACAATGTGCATACTCATGATAAATAACATGTTTAATATATTTATCCTCTAAATGAACTAATAAATAATTTAATGCAATTCTTTCTTTCCCATAATTTTTCCCAAAACATTTACTAAATTTTCGTTCTTCAATTTCAATATTTGATAAATTCATTTCACAACTAACTTGTTTACCAATTAAATTAAATCTTGATTTTGCAATAGTTCTTACCATTCTCTCATAATCATTATCTAGGTTCCTATAGTATAATTTTACTATTCCTTCTTTAATACTATAACTAAATTTAGTATCTTTAATTTTAGTAAAACTATGCCTAATCCCCATAATATATATATAATCATTATTTACACCTGAATTAGATAACTGCATAAGGTTATTAAAAGTAATTATTTGTGCTTTGTAAAACTTTTCATAATTTTTTTGAACTAATGCTTCTATATATTCTACAGAGGTTTTAAATGGAGCACTAACTGATAGTATCCCATCTTTTCTAATTCTCATATTTATATTAATAACGTTTTTATATATTATTTCATATTTTAGATTATTCAAAATATTCAATGTCAGCACCAATGCTTTTTAAATTACTAATAACATTATCATAACCTCTAATTAAATGTGAAATTTCTAAAATAGTTGTTTCTCCCTCTGCTAATAGTCCAGCAATAACAAGCGCACTACTAGCTCTTAAGTCAGTGGCAATAACCTTATTTGCAATTAATTTTGTTTGCCCCATAACAATAGCAGACCCATTACCATATTTAATATTAGCACCCATACTGTTTAAATAATCTACGTGTCTAAATCTTTCTGTATAAATGGTTTCAGTAATTGTCCCAATCCCCTCACATTGAGTAAGAAATGTTGTAAGGGGTTGCTGGAGGTCAGTTGGAAACCCAGGGTATGTTTGAGTGGTAACATCAAAAGAACGATACTTACCTCTTCCATACACAACAATATCATCACCTAACAATTCAAATCTAACTCCTGCATAATCTAATTTTGATAGTAAAGCATCTAGATGTAAACCGATCACGTTTTTAATTAATAATTTTTCACAACACAATGCACCTATTATGATATACGTTCCAATTTGTATTCTATCAGGAACAACTTGATGTCTACTTCCACTTAAACTATCCACTCCTTCAATCCTAATTATACTTGTACCTGCTCCTCGAACCTTTGCACCCATACTATTAAGAAAGTTTGCAACATCCACTATCTCTGGCTCTTCTGCTGCATTTTCTATTACTGTTAGTCCAGTTGCTTTTGTTGCTGCAATCATAATATTTAGTGTAGCTCCAACACTTGCAAAATCTAGGAAAATTTTATTACCAATTAAATGATCAGTTGAAATAATATACTTACCGTCTCTTTGTTCTATATTACAATTTAATCTTTCAAAACCAAATAAATGTAAATCAATTGGTCTAGAACCCAAGTTGCAACCACCTGGAAGTCCGAAATCAACATTATTAAACCTACCAATAAATGAGCCTAAAAAGTAGTACGAAGCTCTCAATTGACTAGCTAAATCTTCTGGTATTTCAATATTCTTTACTCCTCGTGGGTCAATCATTAACTCTCCATCATTAAATTTTGTTTTACACCCAATTTTATTTAAAATTTTAATCAAAGTTGTAACATCTGAAATATTAGGTACCGAATCTAAATATACAACTTCATCACAAAGTACACTTGCACAAATTAAAGCAACAACACTATTCTTTGCCCCATTAATCTTTATTTCACCGTTTAAAACTTTTCCTCCATTTATAACAACTTTTGACATCTTTAACTCCTCATATCTAAAATAGCAACTCTATCATTACCATTAATGTCTTTAATAATATTTATATTCTTCCAAAGATGCTGTATAGAAGCTCCTTGGTCAAATCCAATTTCAAAAATAATGAATTTTAATTTTTTTAATTTCTTACTAGCATTCACAATTTCTCTATAATAATCCATACCATCTTCTCCACCAAATAGTGCTAAATGGGGCTCATTTTCTCTTGTCTCATTAGTTATAAATCCTTCTAAAGCAATATAAGGTGGATTTGAAATAATAAAATCATATTTATCCTTCAAATTATTTAATAAGTCATTAACAAAAAATTTTACATTTGCATTTAAATCATAATTATTTTTTTTAGCAACAGTAATTGCATCTTTAGAAATATCAACACTATCTATATCAATTTGACACTCTAAATCTAGTGTAATAGCAATATTTCCACTGCCACTTCCCACATCTAGACCAACATTCAAATTATGCTTATTAATTATATTAATTGCACATGTAACAACTTCTTCTGTTTCAAAGCGTGGTATTAAAACTCTTTCATCTACATAAAACTTTCTTGTATAAAAATAAGTAAAATTTGTAATATACTGAGCGCTTTTACCGTTAATATATTCTCTAATATGCGAACCCAATAGTTTTTCATCAATCGTATAGTCACAATTTGTTAGCAATTCAAATTTATTTAAGCCCGTTTGATATTCTAAAAAATGAAATATGATATTTTCATCTCGGTTTTTACTAATTAATAATTTTTGATAATATCGTATTAAGTTATGGATATTATTCATTACCAAGTTTTCTCTTAATTTCCTCTGTTACTAAGGCATCAATAATTGAGTCTAGTTTCCCCTCAACAACACGGTCAAGTTGTTGTATCGTAAAATTAATTCGATGATCTGTAACACGATTTTGTGGATAATTGTAGGTCCTAATTTTTTCACTTCGATCCCCAGTACCAAGCTTACTTTTTCTTTGTGCACCTTCAGCTTCAAGTTTTTCTTGGTTAATATGATCATACAACCTAACACGCAACATCTTTATCGCTGCCGCCTTATTTTCATGCTGACTTTTCCCATCTTGACAACTTGCTACAATTCCTGTGGGTTCATGAGTAGCACGAACAGCTGACTTAGTGGTGTTAACACTCTGTCCTCCTGGCCCACTAGAACAAAATGTATCAATTCTAACCTCATTCATATTTAACTCCACTTCAATATCTTCTACTTCTGGCATCACTAAGACTGTTGCAGTAGATGTATGAATTCTCCCATTAGATTCTGTTGCAGGAATTCGTTGAACACGATGACTTCCTGATTCATATTTTAAAAAAGAGTATACACTATCTCCACTTACAGAAAATTCAACCTGTGAAAATCCTCCATTTGAAGCATATTCGCTGTTCATAAGTTTTACTTTCCAACCCTTAGCTTCTGCATACTTAGAATACATACGAAAAAGATCTCCAGCAAAAATATTTGCTTCATCTCCTCCCGCTGCACCTCTAATTTCAACAATAACATCTTTATCATCATTTTCATCCTTTGGAATTAACAAAACTTTAATCTCTTCTTCTAAATTTATCACAGTTTTCTTACTACTATCAATCTCTTCTTCTGCAAATTCTCTCATTTCAGCATCATTTAAAAGTTCTTTTGCCTCTTCTATATTACTTAGCGCATTCAAATATTCATTATATTTATCAATAATAACCTTTAAAGCAGCGTGCTCTTTTGATAATTTAGTTAAAAGTTTTAAATCTTTTGTAACTTCAGGATTTACCATCATCTGCTCAATTTCATCATATCTAGTTTTAAGTGTTTCTAATTTTTCTTTCATACATACCTCCTAAGAAGATTTCTATTTATAATTATAGCATAATCTTAACTATTTTTCTATTTTAACCACAATATATTACTGTAAATATTTCTATTAATATTTATAGTAATATATTGTACTTCGTTTTTATTTTAAACTCATAACGCATGATATTATAGAGGAAATTACATATAGAAAAGAGGAAAATTCACTGAATTAACCTCTTTCTCACCCTTCTAAAAAGGGCCCCGTACGTCATATTGACGTTTATTATGAGTAGATTCTGACAACTTTAATAGTAAATAAATAATCCACAGAAATATTATAGCACAGTTATTTATTATTTTCAAAGCTATATCTCCTAAGTTTTGGCATTATGTTGTTGGTATACAATACATGTGAGTCCTAAATCGATTAAATTTATAAAATTATATAAAAATGTGATATATCTGCTACAATATAAGCGACTTAACATACACAAAGGAGATATATCACATGAAAAGTATAACACAACAACAAATCAATAGGTACTCTCACACGCTAAATACTAAATATTATGATTGTTAACTATATAGAAATGGTAATTTTTCTATTAAAGATGTTCGTAGAAGATATAAAATATCTAAAGCATCTCTTATGTGCTGGAATAAACGTTTTGATGGCACTATGGATTCTTTAATTGATAAGTTTAAAAGACCTCATACTCCTCATACTGAAGATGAAATCAATAACTTGATACGTAGAAATCCTAATATAGGTTTAAACGAACTATATGGTAAATTAAAGCAAAACTATGCATATACTAGGCATCCTTCTTCACTTTCCAGATTTCTTAGAAAACAAGGAGTTCTATTTCAAAATACAACTTACAAAAAGAAAAAAGTTCAAATTGGTAAGAAAATGCAACTTGATATAAAATACGTTCCTAAGTCTTGTTATAGTGGTAATGATGGCGCTAAATTCTATCAATATACAATTATTGATGAATCAAGTAAAGAACGCTTTATATATGCTTATGATGAATACAATTCATATAACACTGTTGAATTTGTTAAACGAGTTATAATATTCTTTAGTTATATACCACAAATTATTCAAACTGATAATGGTGCTAAGTTTAGACATACTTCTAATACAAAGTATGAACATTTATTTGCAAAGTTTTGTAGAGAAAATAATATACTACATAAATGTAACAGACCAAGAACACTATGGCATAATGGTAAAGTTGAAAGAAACCATAGAGAAGGTGGAAAGAGATTTTATTCAACATCAAAGTTTTATTCACCTGAAGATTTAAACAAACAAATGAAAGCATATCTAAAAAAAAAAGTAATAACATTCCAAGTCGTTCACTTGATTGGTTAAGTCCAACTGAAGTAAAAAAAATGATTGAAGATCAATTTTCTAACTTACACAATTCACTTCAACCATAATATATCATGTTTATTTATTTTTTAGACTTTTTGGTCTCACATCATTTACAAACATACAATATCTCCTAAGTTTTGGCATTATACATGATTTTTCAACAAAAACGCCTCCCACCATCAAAGTTAAAGGATTTTTAACCATATACAAGTAAGAAATTGCACAATATAATTGACCAAAAAAAAATATTATGGACAAACACCCAAAAAGACCATTTCTTTGTATTACTTATACTACAATAAATCGTCAATTAAAAGCAATATGCACAATTTTTTTAAAAAGTTTACAAAAATGTTCATTCTTATAATAAACCTACAGTCTATAATCTTGTTTACGGTGTTATTTCTGCAGAATCTGCTAGATTATCTTCTGTTTCTAGAGAATTAAATGCAGATGTTAGAATTAAGTCTACCATTACAAGGCTATCTAGAAATGTTACCAATGAAGACTTTGAAATCATCTTACTTTGTGATAGTTATATTAAACATGTTAAGCGAATTACTAAGTCTAAAATGGTTATTACAGATATAGTTAATCCATATGCATATAAGTTGGAAAATCTGATAAAATAAAAGATGCTTCATCAAAAGAGATGAAAATAGTAAACGGATACAAAGTTTTAAAGATGAGTAAAGAAGTAAAAATACAAAACAACCAATTATTATCTATTCTAAAATATATTCACCGAAATCTGTAGGGTATATATCATCAAATACTATATTACACAAAGCATTAAAAGATAACTACCAAAATAGATCAGAAGTACTGATGTGATATTTAAATTATATAAACAATAATTTTAAAAACATTCATACTACATAAAACTAAACAGAAATTAGCACTTTAATTTACAAATATCTATTAATTTTTAATGTTTTCCTAAAAACTCTTTACACCAACTATTTAAAAAATAATTACTATTAAATTTTATTTACCTTACAATATTGTCTTATATTTATGTAGTAACTCGTTACATAATAACATATTTAAGGAAGCGTTTTATTTTATTTAAAATTACTCTATAAAATTAATCTGAATAATTGAATAAATTCATTTTTTGTTATACAATTATGTTAGAGGTGATAAAATGATATTTACAATAGCTGGTAGTAATAGTAGTGTTTCAATAAACCAAGAAGTTGCAAAAGAAATATCTAAAAATTTATGTTGTTTTTACTATGATACAAGAAGAATAAATATTCCTGTATATAATCGTGATTTAAAAGTTATAAGCGAAATATCTAATCTTTACAATCTTATTTGCGAGTATAATACAATCATTTTTGTTGTACCTGAATATAATGGCTCTCTATCCTCATTTTTTAAAAATATTGTAGATGAGTTAAGTATATATAACAAGAGTTTTCTAAGTAGCAAGCAAGTATTTATTGTGTCTGCTACACCTGGAAGTAGAGGTGGAGCAAGTGTTTTAGAAAAAACAGGGGAAATGTTTAAGCATTTTGGAGCAAATATTGTTAGTACCTATGGTATTGCTAATTATGAAAGCCTATCAGAAAATATTAGTCAAATCGAAAAAATTTGTGAAGATATTAAGAAGCGAGTAATGTAATTGAATACACATAGAAACTTATTTTTAACAATTAATTTTTTACTAGCTATTATAACTTTTATATTGTATATTATAAACGATATCAACAGTTTTATACTACTTTTTTTCTTGGTTTTACTTGTTAATATTGTCTGTAGTATTGTTCTAGTCAAATTATATGTTCTTAGTAATTCAAATATAATAAAAATCAAGTCTTTAATTCATGCAATATTTAATCTTGCAACATATATTTTATTAATATTGTTTTTGTTTAGAATTTTTTAGGAGGTATTTATGAACGGAATTCAAATAGGATTACTATTAGGAGTGTTTTTCTTAACTATATATTTTATTGGTAGATATCGAAAAGAAAATATTACAGAAGTATTTACAACAAATAATTGCTTTAATAAGAAAAAAATTTATATTTACTGGTCTAGAAACAATCCGGCTGGTAAGAAGCCTGTCCCAATTTTTATTGATGATGAATACATAGGTAATTGTAAAAAACGTAAGATTAGTTCCTTTGATATACCCAAAAAAAGCTGCAAATTAACATCATTATCTATATACAATACAAATATTGTTAATATCAATACTAAAGGACCAATATATGTATTAATCAATGATGTTGGGTTATGCGAAAAATTTAACCTTGAAAGTAAATAAAAGTACATAGTTTTTGATTAAATTTGTACTTAATAGTAATTTAACACCGTATTTTGCAAAAAAACATTGTTTGATATTAAAAAAAGGTGTATAATGTAATTGCGCAACATTTATAGTTGAACCAGGTCAGGACCGGAAGGTAGCAGCCTTAAGACTCCCTAATTGTGTGCGCTTTTATTATAGTTTAGGAGAATATATGAAAGAAATTTATATGAATGAGGCTATAAATGAGGCAAAAAAATCATTGGTATCTAATGATGTTCCTGTTGGGTGTGTTATTGTAAAAAACAATAAAATTATTGGCAGGGGACATAATACAAGAAATCGAACCAATTCAACAATTGCTCATGCAGAGATAAACGCCATTAGTGATGCTAACAGTCACTTGAATAATTGGGTTTTAGAAGATTGTGAGTTATATGTTACTATTGAACCATGTCAAATGTGTACAGGAGCTATAATTCAATCAAGAATCAAAAAAATCTACTTTGGTGCTGCTGATTTAAAAGCTGGATGTGTTACTTCTATTTATAATTTGCTTGACGAAAAAGAATTTAATCATCAAGTTGAATATGAATATGGAATTCTTGAAGTTGAATGTTCTAAACTAATTAAAGATTTTTTTAAAAAATTAAGGAGGTTCAAATGAAACAGATAACAAAAGAGGATATTTTTAAACAAGTGAAAGAAGAAAACGTAAAGTATATTAGGTTACAGTTTACAGATATGATGGGTACACTTAAAAATGTTGAAATTCCCATTTCAGAATTAGAAGAAGCTTTCAATGGTAAGGTAATGTTTGATGGTTCTTCTATTGAGGGTTTTGTTAGAATAAAAGAAACTGATATGTATTTAATGCCAGACACTAACACATGGTTAATCTTAGATTTTGAACAGACTAAATATGGAAAAGTTGCAAGATTAATCTGCGATGTTTATAAAACTGATGGTACTCCGTTTGAAGGTGATCCAAGGCAAATTTTAAAACGTGTGATGAAACGTGCTAATGATCTTGGCTTTTCATCATTTAATATCGGTTTTGAACCTGAATTTTACCTTTTTAAAACTGATGAAGAAAAAAATCCTATCCTTAAATTAACTGATCATGGTAGTTATTTTGACCAAGCTCCTTTTGATCCTAATGAAGATATTCGTCGAGATATTGTTTTAGAGTTAGAACAATTAGGCTTTAGCGTAGAAGCAAGTCATCACGAGGTTGGACCAGGGCAACATGAGGTTAACTTTAAGTATGCAAATGCTGTTGAAGCTTGTGATAATTTACAAACATTCAAGGCTGTTGTTAAAAACAATGCTAGAAAAAATAATATGCATGCAACTTTTATGCCAAAGCCTATTAAAGGTCTTGCTGGAAATGGAATGCACACTAATTGCTCATTGTTTTATGAAAATGGTGAAAATGCATTTTATGACAAAAATAATAAACTTGAATTATCTGACTACTGTTATCGATTTATGGCTGGAATCATGAAACACGCTAGACCGATAACTGGAATCACAAATCCAACGGTAAATTCGTACAAGCGTCTAACTCCTGGCTTTGAAGCTCCTTGTTATATTGCCTGGTCTCCACAAAATAGAAGTTCGTTTATTCGTATCCCTGCTTCAAGAAAAACTGGGACTAGAATCGAGATTCGTAGCGTAGACCCAACTTGTAACCCTTATTTAGCTCTTGCAGTAATTTTAGAAGCAGGACTAGATGGAATTGAAAATAATTTACGTTGTCCAAAACCAACATATGAAAATTTGTTTAAGTTAACTAGAAAAGAACGCGAAGATTTAGGAATAAAGAATCTTCCTAACAATTTATATGATGCTTTGAAAGAGATTTCTAATTCAAAAGTTATCAATGATGCTCTTGGAAGTCATACATTTGAAAAAATGATTTTCGCTTTAAATAAAGTTTGGGAAGAGTATCAAATAGAGGTTCATGATTGGGAACTAAAGCAATATTTAAACAAACATTAAGAAACTATACCTATTTATAGTTATATATTATTTTAAGGAGGCTAAAGTGGATAAGATAATAATGTATGGGGCCGATTTTTGAGGGGGCTGTCCTCCAGTTAAGAAATACCTTTTGGAAAAAGGTGTAGAGTTTGACTACGTTGATATTACAAAGAGTGACAAAAATAGGGCTGTTTTTGAGAAGTTTAGAAATTCAAGAAGCGAGTATAAAAATATTATTGCGGATGGAAAAAAGTTTGGAATTCCAGTTCTATTTTATAAAAATCAATTAGTAATCGGTTTTAATAAAGCAAAAATTGATGATTTAATTCAATTATAAATAGTAATATGTGATATATATCACATATTACTATTTTTTTTGTGATATACTTAATTAAAGGGGATGATATATTATGTATAGTGAGGAATTTAACAAAGTAGCAGAAATATCTAAAGTCAAGGCTGAATTTTTAAAAGATAATCCCGTCGGATATTTTATATCTTCAATATTAGCAGGTATTTTTGTTGGAATAGGTGTTCTTTTATCTTTTACAAGTGCAGCACTTGTAAGTGGAATGCCATATCAAAAAATTATTATGGGAGCAACATTTGGAATCGCTCTAAGCTTAGTTATATTGGCTGGATCAGAACTATTTACAGGTAATAATCTAGTTATGTCTGCAGGAAATTTTACAAAAAAAATCAATATTTCAAGTACGATTAAAATTTGGATAGTTTGCTTCATTGGAAATTGGGTGGGTTCTATATTATTAGCCCTGTTATTTATTAATAGTGGCCTTGCAAAAGGGGATACATTAGAACTATTCAATACAATATCAGTTGCAAAAACGACAATTCCATTTTCAGAAATTTTAATAAGAGCAATACTATGTAATATGCTTGTATGTTTAGCAGTATGGTCATCACTTAAACTAAAGTCTGAATCTGCTAAACTAATTATGATATGGTGGTGTCTAATTGCTTTCATTGTCATTGGTTTTGAACATAGTATTGCTAATATGACTGTTTTGACAATAGGAATTTTTAACCCTGATAGTGCAATAGAACTTTCAGGATATATGTATAATATATTTGCAGTAACTCTTGGAAATATTATTGGTGGAGTTGGACTAGTATCTTTACCATATTTCATTATTTCTAAAGTTAAGAAAGGAAGTTACGATGGGTTATAAAATGACTTATGAGGAATTAGATAAATATTTATCAACTTATACAGATTATGATTTATATGGACCAGTTTTAAAAGAAAAAGCGGGGAAATATTCTGATACTGACTTAATAATATATGAGAAAGTTAAAAGTTTTATGGATATGGATTTTACACAAAAAAGTGACTACAGTCCAAAGGATATCCTTTTACCAATTAATCAGACACTTTTCTATTTTAATGAAATTGAATATAAAAAACCTAATAATGAACTTAGAAAAAGTCTTGTTTTTGTTAGATCATGTGACCTGCATGCTGTTAAAAGAACTGATCAGATCTATCTTGATAATAAATATAGTGATATATATTATCAAGAACGTAGAGATTTAATTAAATATGTTGTTATTGGTTGTAGTAATGAATTTGACAATTGTAATTGTGTTAGTTTTGAAACTAATAATTCTACTAACTACGCTTTAGCAATTAATTTAAGAGCTGAATACGTTGAACTTGATGTTAAAGATCATGATTTTCTAATTGAATCTAAAAGTGATGAAAAATTTATATTGGATCATGTAATTAAAACTACAATAGAAACTAAAATACCTGAGAAAGTTAAATTATTAGATGTGATAAGTGCTGATATATGGGAAGAGTACAATAGTAGGTGTATTGGTTGTGGAGCCTGTAATTTAGTTTGCCCAACATGCACTTGCTTCACAATGAAAGATATTTGTTATGATGATAATTACCGTGTTGGTGAAAGAAAACGTGTAATGGCTAGTTGCATGATTGATGGTTTTACCAATATGGCTGGTGGCCATAATTTCCGTGAAAACAAAAAGGATCGCATGAGATTTAAAGTGCTACATAAAGTCGGAGATTTCAAAACTAGGTTTGGTTATAATATGTGTGTTGGTTGTGGTAGATGTGATGATGTATGTCCAGAACACATTCTTTTTTCACAAGCAGTCAACAATTTAAGCAATTATTTAAAAGATAAAGGGGAATAATATGGAAAATATATATATGCCTACTGGTTATGAAATAATTAATATTGATACTGAGTCAGAAATTGAATGGCTATTTGAAGTTAAGTTTGATAAAAAATGTCGCCCTGGGCAATTTGTTGAAGTAAGTTTGCCAAAAGTCGGTGAGGCTCCAATATCAATTACTAAAATTGGAGAAGGGTTTATAGAACTCTTAATTAGAAAAGTCGGAAAAGTAACCGACAGTATTTTTAATTTAAAAGTAGGTGACAAGTTATTCCTTAGAGGACCATATGGAAATAGTTTTGACTTTGATAAATTAGATAAAAAAGACTTAGTTGTAATTAGTGGTGGAAGTGGCCTTGCCCCAGTAAGACCTATTATAAATAGATTTAAAGACAAATCTAATTTCTCTTTACTTGCAGGATTTAAAAATGAGGAGGGAATATTATTTAAAGAAGAAATTTCACAATGGAAAAATGTAAATGATAATATAAACATCACTCTTGATTGTGATAATGACATTTGCTTAATTGGTTTTGTTACTGATCACATTGACCTTATTATTAATAACATTGATAAAAATAACTGTAATATTGTAGTTGTAGGTCCACCAATGATGATGAAATATACAACCCTTGGTCTAATAGAAAGGGGAATTAGTCCACAAGATATTATCGTTAGTTTTGAAAGAAATATGTCATGTGCTGTTGGTAAATGTGGCCATTGTAAAATTGATGAAACGTATGTATGCTTAGAAGGACCAGTGTTTAGCTATGAAAAAGCAGTAACACTGCTAGATTAGGAGTGAATTTATGAGTTATGATATTGATAGAAAAGCTGTAACAAAAAAAGCCTATAGAGTTACTAAAAAACGTGGGGAAACGGCACTTAGAGTTAGAGTCCCTGGGGGGAAAATTGAGGCTGACTTGCTTGCAAAAGTATCTGATATCGCAAGTAAATATGGTAATGGTAAAGTTCATTTAACTACTAGGCAGGGATTTGAAATTCTTGGAATACCTTGGTCAAATATTGAAGCTTGTGATAATGCTGTTCAAACTTTAATAGATGGTCTAGCTATTAATCAGACTACAAGTAGAAATGGTGGTTACTCTGCAGCAGGAACAAGAAATGTCGCTGCTTGTATTGGAAACGAAGTATGTCCAAAAGCACAGTATAATACTACTGAATTTGCTAAAGAAATTGAAAAAAATATTTTTCCAAATAGTTTACATTTTAAAATAGCACTTACAGGATGTATGAATGACTGTCAAAAAGTAAGAATGCATGATTTTGGTATATTAGGAATGTGCGAACCCAAGTTTGATGAAAATAGATGCATCGGCTGCGAACAATGTGTAAAAAAATGTACTAAGCTTTCTACTAAAGCTTTAGAATTTAAAAATACAAGACCAAAAAGAAATCATGAGAAATGTATTGGGTGCGGAGAGTGTGTACTAATTTGTCCAACTCAAGCATGGTCAAGAAGTGCAACAAAATACTATAGACTTGCAATTATGGGACGAACTGGGAAAAAGAATCCAAGGCTTGGAGAAGATTGGATTATCTGGGTTGATAAAGATTCAATTATTAAAATTATTATGAATACATACGACTACGTTGATGAATACATTGATAAAACTCTTTCAAAAGAACATATTGGATACATCATTGATAGAACAGGTTTTATGGAATTTAAACGTTGGGCCCTTAAGGATGTGAATCTATTAGATGAGTCAGTTATCAAAAATAATGTATACTGGAGCGGGATTAACTATAACACAACAAATTTCAATTAAAGAATAATTCAAGGTATATTTTATTTTTTAATGTTATAATATTATTTATGGAGTGATAAAATGCAAAAACATGAATATATATCTACTTTAAATTTATTTGAGTCACAAGATATGTTTAAACTCATTAAAAATTATGCAAAAATAAAGAAATATAAGAAGAACAAATACATTTTTATGATTAGAGATACAGTTGAATATATCTATATTGTTAAGTCAGGTATTGTTGTTACATACGGAATTGATAAACATTATAACGAAAAAATTTTCTTTTTATTTACTCAAGGCGACTTTATTAATGATGATAGTCTTGGTAGTAATGAATTTTCTTATAGCTGTTACGCTTTTAACGATTGTGAGTTATACTATATTGAGAAACAAGTATTTGCTAATTTGGTTAGTAATAACAATAATCTATTAAACTATATTCTCCAAAGTAACTCCAATAAATTTTCTAGGCTATATAGACAATTAAAAAACTCTAATACATTCTCTACAATTGATAAAAAACTTTGTTCTAAATTATGGAAATTATCTCGTGATTTTGGTACAATTACTTCTGAAGGGATTGAGATTGATATTTCTATAAATGTTGTTTTTTTATCCAAGATGTTAGGTTCTACTAGAGAAAGTGTCTCAAGAGCGATAAAAAAACTTTGTGAACAAGGCATTCTAAAAATAAATAAAAGAAAAATAATTATTAAGGATCTAAACAAATTAATTAGGCATATTAAATCATAATAAAGAAAAGACACGAGAATTAATCCTGTGTCTTTTTTAATTTACTTAAGTGATACTCATTAAAATAATAAAAATTCTCATTTGGTTTAAGGATTGATCCACTTTCACCCTTCATATTAATCCCATTTGGAATTGCTTGAGTCTCAATACAAATTCCCATATAGTCTTTGGAAATACGGTTATTAATTTTCTTCTTTACATCTTTTAAATAATTTCCTGTATAAATAACAGCATATTCCTGATTTGTTTTTATATTTAGGCTATATTTATCGCTTTGTAATTTTATATTCTTTGATTTTAAATGAAACGGGTGATCAATATACTTAGTATATTTAAATTGGGAACTACAAATGTTTCTTAACTGTTCTTTACCATTTAGAATATTAAATCTAGTATTTTTTAATTTTATCTTTTTTTCTGCTAAACTATCTTTATCTAAATAGTACATATAATCACTATCTAAGTTTAAAGTATAGTTCATACAATCACTACTATCTAAATTAAAGTAGGTATGATTTGTTGGATTAAATACAATAGGCTTAGTTGTTTTAGCAAAAATCTCTTGTTTAAACTTATCTTTACTTAACGAAAATACTATTTTTATATCTAAACAATTATGTTCGCAAGATAGTGTAGCAAAGCATTTGCTACATTCAACTTTAAATGATGAATTACTTAAATTATTAAATCCACCATGGATAGAATGTTCCTTAAGATTCTTATCTAAATATGTTGTAACATCATTAATTGTATACTTAGCATTTTTAATTCTACCCGCGTAATCCCCTACGCAACTTACACCTAATTGAATATCATTATTATAATAATCTTCATAATTATCATAACTAAGTACTGTATCTAGACCTTGTTTTTTAAAAAATAATGAGGTAATCACCGCTCCATAATCTAAAAACTTTAATCTTATATAATCATTTTCAATTACATACTCATTCATTTTTATATCCATTTGGGTATTTTTGATGAAATTTGTATGCCGACTTAATAATATATTTTATATCATTATACTTAGGGTCCCACTTTAATACTTCTCTTGCTTTTTTACTAGATGCCACAAGTATATCTGGATCTCCCATTCTTCTAGCAACAACATTTGTTTTAATTTGACAACCCGTTATTTCTTTAGCTGTATCAATAATCTCCTTTACTGAAAATCCTTCTTCATAACCAAGATTAAATATATCACTACATCCACCATCTTTTAAATATTCTAAGGCCTTACTATGCCCATCAACAAGATCTTCTACGTGTATATAGTCTCTAACACATGTTCCATCACTAGTGTCATAATCATCTCCATAAATATCAACTTGAGCTTTTTTACCCAATGCAGCCTGTAATACAATAGGAATAAGGTGACTTTCTGGGTCGTGACATTCTCCAATATTTCCCGATTCACTTGCACCGCATACATTAAAATATCTCAAACTTACATATTTGATATTATTAGCTGCTCCTACCCATTTTACCATTTTTTCCATTGCTAGTTTCGTTTCTCCATAGGGACTAATTGGATTTTTAGGTGTTTCTTCAGTAATTTTATTTTTGCCAACTTCTCCATAAACTGCCGCTGTTGATGAAAAAATAATATTTTTTATGTTAAAGTCAGTCATTGCCTGTAATAGGATTTGCATTCCAGTTACATTATTATCATAATATTCAAGTGGTTTAAAAACACTTTCTCCAACTCTTGAAAGTGCTGCAAAATGGATTACTGCATCAATTTTATATTTAGTAAATATTTTTTTTAAAATTTCATAGTCTCTTACATCTCCGTGTACAAAATCAATATTAGAATTTAGTGCTTGTCTAAATCCTGTACTTAAGTTATCTAATACAACAACTCTGTATCCATCTTGGTTCATTCTTTCTACTTGATGGCTGCCAATATATCCAGCACCACCAATAATCAATATTGTCTCTTTCATTTTTTCTCCTGTATTAACAATTTATCTATAATTAATTCTATGTTAGTAGAATTTTTAAACACATTACAACATTTTAAAATCTCTACAAATCTTTTAGCAACGTTTTCCTTTAAAAATTCATCTATATCTTGGTTTTGATACGCTTCTTTTATTTCTTTTGCCCAATCATAGTGAATACTCTCTTCAATTGTCTTATTCTGGGTAATAAACAACTTTACATCTTCTAATTCTTTAACTAATCGAGCTGGCAACACTGCAAACCCCATTGCTTCTATGAGCCCAATATTCTCTTTTTTTAAATGAAAATATTTTTCATTAGGATGATATACTCCATTTGGATATTCACTACTTGTACTATTATTTCTTAAAATAATTATTACCTCATAAATTAAACCCGATTTCCTTGAAATAAAGTTTAAAGCATTGTTACCATTATTTATAATTTCTTTATCACTGTAACTTTCCCAATTATTTTTAATTGTGTTTACTTTACTAATAATACTAGCTTTTGACTTTGACCTTAATTGTATAGTCGCAAGGTGCCAGTCAAGATATTCAATTTCCACTTCATCAATACAAAGTTTAAATACTGGTTTTGCAAAATTAATTGCAAACTTATGGATTCCACCTTGAAAATGATTGTGATTTAAAATTGACCCGCCCACAATAGGTAGAGCAGCATTATTACCAATAAAAAAGTCAGAAAATTTATCTACAAAATCAATTTGCACTTTGATAGTGTCATCAGTTACATGCATATCATTATGTTGTTTTTCAATTAGGATGCAATGAAAATCATAGTATAAGTATGGTGAATATTGAAAAAACCAATCTTGATTATTTAGTTTCAATTCTATTACACGATGATTTATTCTTGCTGATTGATTAATACTACCTGCATAGCCAACGTTTTCAATACACAAAGGACACTTTGGATAGTTACTTGATTTAACTTTCTTCAATTTTGCAATTTCTTTTGGGTCTTTTTCAGGTTTTGCAAGATTAATTGATATTTCAATTTGATTATTTCCTACAGTTTGTTTATAATACACATTTTTCTTTAATTCTTTTAACTTTATGTAGTTACTATCTATACATTGATTATAAAATTTTTTATATGCAAAAATTGGATCAGTGCTTTCAAAATTTTCTTGTACAACACTTGGTTTATCTAGAAAAATATTGGTGATTTCGCTTTCTAAACTATCTTTTTGATAAAAATAGTCTTCTATAACGTTATTGTCAATTGCATAATTGACAATTAGTTCTAAGGATTCGTATAAGTTTGGTTTGGCATTATTTACATACAATAAGTTTGTATGTAATCTTGAAGAAATATTATTTATACAATATATTATATCCTTGCTCTTAATATATTTTTTCTTTAAATAAAAGTTAATTAGTCCGCTCACTGCTTGATTAATCATCTGCTTTTACCAACTGACACTTTTCAACAATTCTAACATCGTGTACAAAGCAGTCAAGATTAAATTCTTTTTTGTATCTTTCTTTAATTTTGTACTTAAAATCATTCACATCTTCATTTTTAATAATTGCAATAGCACAACCACCAAAACCAGCACCAATCATTCTTGCTCCTAGTGCACCAAGTTTTAGTGCTGTTTCTACTAAGAAATCAAGTTCATTACAGCTAGCTTCAAAATAATCCTTCATAGAATAATGAGCTTTGGTCACATACTTAGAAAAAAGCTTTATATTATTTTCTTTTAGAGCTTTTATTGCTAAAGTAACACGCTGTTGTTCGTGTACAGCATGATAGGCTCTTTTGTATACATTTTCATTCATTTGTCCCTTTATTTTTTCTAATTGATTCACGTCTATATCGCATAGATTAGACACTCCAAATTCTTTTATTGCAATATCTGTTGCTTTTTGACACTCTTCTCTTCTAATATTATATATTGAGTCAACTAAACCCCTTTTTTTATTACTATTTATAATTAGAATAGTATGCTCGTTTAATTCTAATTTAATTGGACTAAATTTTAGAGTATCAGTATTTAATAATAGGGCATGATTTTTTTTACCATTAGCAATTATGAACTGATCCATTATCCCACAATTTACACCTACAAAATTATTCTCTGCTTCTTTTGCATAAACAGAAATGTCTTTATCACTTAGTCCAAAATTATTTAGATCATTTAAAATTACGGCCATTAACACTTCAATACAAGCACTTGAACTAAGACCAGTTCCTTGTGGTAGTGTACTATCAATTTCTAAATCAAATCCTATTTCATTTTCATATCCGTGTTTTCTAAATACATCTAAAACACCAATCATATAGTCAGCCCATGTATTTGTTTTTACAAATTTCTTCATATAATCAATAGTTATTACCCTACTATTAATATTTTTTGAGTGTAATCTTATATAATTTGAATTATTTACATCTAACATTCCAGTAACACCCAAATCTATTGCACAAGGAAAAACATTTCCACCATTATAATCAATGTGTTCTCCTATTAAGTTTATTCTGCCTGGTGAAAAATATTTTTTCATATCTATATACCCTTTCTTTTTATGTAACTATCTCTTATTATTGTCTTTGTTGGAATTATAATTTGTTTATGAATTGCTTTTGGATTTTTTACTCTTTGAATTGCTGCTTCAATTGCTTCTTTGCCCATGTCATCCATATATACATGTATTGTTGAAAGAGAAGGGTGCAAATATTTTGAAATTTCAATGTCATTAAACCCAAATAATGCTATATCTTCTGGTATCCTATAATTTGATTCTAGTATCGCTTTGTGCACACCAACAGCAATAATGTCATTAGCACAAAATATTACTAATGGTAATTGAATTTCCTTACTAAGTAAATTTTTTGTAATATCATATCCACTTTTTGATGTAAAAATACCTTGATATATATAATCTTTATTATATACATCTTTTTCTTTTGCACTATCTATAAAATATTGGTATCTCTTGTCACTAATTCTATCCCCCGTATTAAAGTGCTCTACTCCACCGATATAACCCATATTCCTGTACCCATCATTATAAAACATCGTAATTAAGTTTTGCATAATTTGCTTAAAATCATTAATCACACAATCATATTCTAAGTCTGGGGGTAGGTAATCTACAAAGATAATATTTTTAGTATATAGTTGCATTTTATGGATATCCTGTTTAGAAAACTTTCCAATTGCAACAATTGCATCAACGTCAATTAAATTGGTTATTTCATCATGACTAAACAATAATTTTAGTGATACACCATACTTCTTACATTGCTTTTGTGCACTTGCTCTTATATAGTAATAATATGGGTCGATAATTTCTTGTTCATGATTATACCAATTTATAATTGCTATTTTTATACCTTTCTTAATTTTTTTCGATTTATAACCCAATTTTGTTGCTGCAACAACAACCTTATTTCTAGTATCATTTGAAACATTTAAAGAA
>JBKEDG010000009.1:0-4270 GCA_047975285.1 Bacilli bacterium
TTACATAACATAGTGCTCCTTATCATTTTATTCCATTTCTTTTAATATAACATTTATATCGAGATCAAGTGTATTAATTCACGTACACAAACACTAAGACTAGCCTAGTGTTCTATAATTTATTATTTGTACTATGATAATATAATCAACCTATAATTTTCTATTATTCGCTATAAAATCTCTATACCAATAATAGGAATCTTTTTTATATCTCTCACAATTTTTAGGATCATCATCTGTACGATCTACATAGATGAAACCATAACGTTTTTTCACCCCATTTGATGTAGACAATAAATCAATTGCAGACCAAGGACAATATGCTAATACTTCAACACCGTAATCAATTGCTTTCCCAATTGATTCAATGTGTTTACTTATATAATCAATTCTATACTGGTCATGAACTTTTTTATCACTAGTTAATTCATCAAATGCACCTAAGCCATTTTCAGTTATCATTAATGGCTTATTATATCTACTATAAACATCTCTAAGTAGAAACTCCATTCCGATTGGGTCAATTGTCCAATCCCAATCTGTCGTATCTAAATGTGGATTTTTACTCAATTTATAAAATCCAGGCTTTGTATCAAATCCAGACATATCCCCCTTTTTACCACTAAGGTTCACACCTGAAAAACGTAATGCTTCATCTTCGCTAGCCATAGTAGCACAATCACTACTATAGTAGTTTAATGCAAGAAAATCTGAATATCCCTCTTTTAATAATTCTTTGTCTCCCGGCTCACTAATGGGTGCAATCTTATTTTTTTGTAAATATATCATAGCTGCTTTATTATATTCACCTTTAAAATAAACATCTAAAAAGAATGCATTACGTAAATCATGAGCATTTTGAGCTGCCATCACATCTTCTGGGCAACTTGAAGCTGGATATACGGGGGAATAAACAATTGCAGCACCCACTTGCCCATTTGGAACTTTTTCGTGTACTATCTTACAAGCTAAGGCGTGTGCCAAATTCATATGGTGGTTAATTTGATAACGTAGTTGGTCATCATTCGTATATTGTTCTGGGATGTAACATTTCTTAGTCCAATATTTGACTATTATACTTTGCTCATTTATTGTTGTCAAATATTTAACTTTGTCTTTAAATTATTCGATAATATATGATGCATAATATTCAAAATCTTTTACTACTTGACGATCTAGCCAGCCATTATATTTTTCAACAAGAGCCCAAGGAAGGTCATAATGATATAAAGTTACAATCGGTTCTATACCAGCTTCTAGTAATTCATTAATTAAGTTACGATAAAATTGAATGCCTTCTTCATTTACTTCACCGACACCATCCGGAAATACTCGGGACCATGAAATAGAAAAACGATATGCTGTAAAGTTCATCCCCTTCATTAATTTAACATCTTCTTTGTACTTGTTATAATGATTGCTTGCAATCTCAGCAGTTGCAAAACCATGTTGTTCATAATTATCCTTATTAATTATATCTTGCTGTGAATATTTTTTTCCACAACAATTACTTGCTCCTTCTACCTGGTATGCACTAGTTGAAGCTCCCCATAAAAAATCTTTTGGAAATTTACTCATCTTTCTCCTTAGTTAATATTACTTTTCAAATTTCAATGAATTCCTTTGATAATTTTACCTCTGATATTATTGTCATCAATGTGTCTTGAGCATGGGCAAATAACAGAGAGTATTCAATATCTTTTCCTGATGTTGCCGATTGAATTATATCAGTTTGCGCTTTGTGTGCTTTTACGATCTTTGCATCAGTTTTTTTTATCAATTTAGCTGCTTCTTTAAAATTACCAATTTTAGCTTCCGCTAATGCTTCACTAATATAACTTCTTGCATCTCCAGCATATAATATTATCTCCATAGACACATTGTTTAATTCACTTTTTTTTATTAATCCCATAGCTCTCCTTCTATTTTACAACCTCTTCATCGAGCAAAGACTTTTCATAACTTTTAAAGAATGGGTACCATATGACTGTATATATTATGAATATAATTACATACCAAATTACCGCTCTCATATCTTTGGTTACTAAAACACTGCAAATTGGTGCTGGTATTTGTCCAATTTGTAAAAGCTGAGAAGGAATTTTTAATAAATTAGTACTCATTAATACCCAAACAAATATTGGACCAATTAAAGAGCATATCCATGCAGGAACCATCAAAATTGGATTGAAAACTATAGGTGTTCCAAACATAATAGGTTCATTGATATTAAAAATTGATGGTCCTATAAAAATCTTTCCGAGTGTACGCAACTTTGAGGCTTTAGATCTAATCATTAGTATATTTAAGGGCAACGTTGCACATATTCCTCCAAGCGTTATAAACCCCAGTGTAAACACCGCTTCTGATGTCACTATATACTGTGGTGCTTGTCCTATTGCAACAGCATCAATATTAGCTTGGATAGCTGCCAAATATATTGGTGTCGAAATTGCCCCCCAAGTCCAAGTTGAAATCCCTAATGTATAAAAAAATGCAGGTACAAATGTTATCAAAATAAAGCCAGGCAGTGTTTGTGCAATGTTTGCAATTGGACTGAACAACATTAATATAAAATTATAAACATCGAATTTAAAAACATAGATTACTATCATACTAATCCCTAAGGTAATTAGTGTTGGAAAAATTGTATTTAACCAATTGGTAACAAAATCCGGAACATCACTTTCTACCATAAATTTTAAATTAGCCCATAATTTAAAGACCATTGCTACAAATAAACCGACTAGCATCCCAATCATCATTCCAGCTGGACCTAAATTATTAAGCAAGCCAGATAGACTATCGCTATTTTCACCAAATGGAATAGCAACCATTATAAGCATACATATTGAAACTAAACCTGCGTTTACATTATATTCTGGGTGATTCAGTTTTTCCATTGCCTGATTCGCTATCATAAAAGCAACAAGTAAAGTAATTAGCCCAAAACTAAAATTAGCTATTGGCGACAAATCGGGTAAAAATTTTAATACTGGTGTAAATACATTATAAAAATATATAACTGAACCAGTTAGTATAAACGGTATCACCTTTTGCATTGAAGATGATACACACGCTATCCACGGGTTATTAAAAACTTTATTGGCCTTTGGGGTAAAACTTGTTTCCAACCAATTAACTAAGCTATTCATAATACTCCTTTATTTATTTTTTCTTAAATCTAATGCAAAAGATAATAATCTTTCCCCATCTAGAGAAGAATAAATATCTTTTGGAATCACTGCCACTTTTACATCATATCCATTAGCAGCTTGTTGATAATTAGCCAGTTCAGCTCCTAAGTGTGGACCTAAAAGTAATACTGAAATTTGAGGTAAATATTCGATTACTTCACTTTGGCTACGGGCGTGAATGACAACATCCACGCTAGATTTTTTTGCTGCCTTTCTTGCTTTATTTGCTAGGAAGCCACTAGACATTCCTGCTCCACAACATAATAAAATTTCCATATGTCTCCTTTCCTGTACACTCTATTTTCTCAAAAAGTAGAATATACTTCTAGTTGACCCTTGCCCTGTATAGTGCATTTTAATGTACTTATAATTACACTACATAGGGCAAACTTCAATTAGTTTATTCTAATAAATGACTTATAATATAAGTAATTATATAGTTAAAACATATTAGGAGGGTTATGAATGGAAAATATGCTAAAGTAATCGAATATTTAAAAAATCAAAATTCAATTAGAAATAGTAAAGAAATAGCTGCTGCGTTAAATTTATCTCAGCGCACTGTAAAAAACTATGTATCTCATATCAACTTACTTGACAAAGAAGACATAATAATTAGTACAAGACAAGGATATAAGATAAATCGATCGATTGATATTAATCATTTATTAGATCAGTCCAAATCAATACCTATTAGCATTGATGAGCGTTCAAATTACATAATGCATCAAATTATATCTCATCAAACAGATGAAGATATCAATATATATGCACTATGCGAATATATGTTTATTAGTTACTCAACCTTAAAGAAGGTTATTTCACATTTGAACCAAAAATTTGAATCATATGATGTGAAACTTATTACAAAAAATAATATTATAAAATTAAATGGAACTGAACAAAATAAACGGAAAGTGATAAGTACCGCAATATATGAAAATATATCAGGTAACCTATTGTCAATAACAACTTTACAAGAACATTTTTCTAACCTTGATGTCCAAGGAATTGAACAGATTATATCCAAAATTTGCTCTAATAATAAATTGTTAATTAATGACTTTGCTAAA
>JBKEDG010000103.1:0-5824 GCA_047975285.1 Bacilli bacterium
TATTATTTTAACAAATATAGAGTTATACATCAAATATATTATAGCCAATCCAGGCTTTATTGCAAACATTGAAAAACCTAAAAACATTACTACTGTACCAACAGGTGGTGAAACAAGTGCTAATAATGCTCCTAAAATTACAAAAATAAATACATATGGATTCATTAATTTGTTAGTACTTCTATCCGTTTTATTTTTTGCAACTATCGAAATAATCCCTTTTTCTTTGTTAGGTATTGTTCTTCTTTCTTCGATTACATCTTGGTCATATCCATAATTAATAGTTGCCTTAACATCATATTCACCAGGTTTAATATCAAATGCACCAACACCTGTAATATCAACTTCTTTTCCATCAATTTCAACTACAACGCTTCTTGGTGTTTTTCTAGTGAATATTTTAATCCACTCAGTTTCTCTATTTTATGTATTATTGGCAGTTTTGCGACACTCCCCTTCTTTTATACTTAGGATAGAAACAATTTCTATTCTAATTCCATTTTAGTTTGATTTCTATTATACGCTATTGAATAGTCAAATCCCTCAATCGTTTTATAACACTTAAGCTCTTTCATATCTTGTTGAAATTTTTCAAACAAATTATTTAGTTTACTGAAATCACCTGAATCCGCAACTTGTAGTGCTTCATAATAATCAAGATCATTAGTGCTATTTAACAATGGAATTACAATATCATTTTCTACACACTGTTTCAACATTAGCATGCGTCCAACTCTTCCATTACCATCTACAAATGGATGAATCTTTTCAAAGTCATGATGAAATTTCACTATATCTTCAAATGTAGAAACTTCACGTGACAATAATTCATCCATTAGTCCGGGAACTTCATAAGGTTGCGCAACTTCTACTCTGCCTACAGCATTAGGAATTGTCTTATAAACACCTGTAAGGCCATTAAGTCCCTGTCTTGTTCCACGTTTTAAAAGTTGGTTCATTTCTCTTACGTACTGATGTGTGACAGCTTCTCCTAATGTCTTTATTGTAAAATCAAATAATTCATTTGAGTTTTTAGTTTCAATCACATCTTCATAGTCGTGTTCACCACTTACTGTATTGTGGTTTAATAAACGAGTTAATTCTATAAAATCGAATGTTGATCCCTCGATTTTATTTGAGTGGAATAAAAGATTTGACTTCAATTCTAAATAGTTTGAATCTTTAATTTCTTCTAAAAATTTTAATGTTTTTATATCTATCATGATGTTCCTTCCTAAGATCCTTTATATTCATATTATAACAAAAGAAATTAACATGTAGTTAGTTCTTGTTATTTTTGATTAGATTAAGCCACCCATTTTTATTATTAAGTAGTATTGCATTTGATCAATATTAGCTATATTCCTCTGAGCCTCAACCTCCATACCCAAATGACACTTAAAAATAATAATAGCCAATTCAGTTATAGATTTTCTGCTTTTTTTAAGTGTACTATTGCACATGTGGCAATCAAAACTGATAAAACTATTAATGATAAACTAATATTGTATTCACTTAATTTTGCCACAATACTGAATACCGTTGTTGACGTGATTAATGTTATAAGTGAATAACCCGACAATAATGTTGATCTATTTGAATTACTTGCTATTGAATGTTTTAGTTCGCTAATTAATTGTGTTTTTAATGGGATGGTAGCATATATACATGCTAATCCCAATACCATAACAAGAATATTATTTGGTATTAGTAGGATTACTCCTAATACTTGAATAATAGTGGCATTCTTAATTGTAATAGATTGTATTTTTTTGGAACTATATCCTTTTTGAGCTACATACATAACTAAAAACAATAATAAACTAATCAGTAAAATAAGTGAATCATTATATCCTAGTTGTAATAATTTTATTTGATAAATAATTGGTATAAAAAAGGTTAAATTATTAAGTGATTCCACTCCCACTATTGTTTTATTATTTGATACAATTTTATATACACTTTGCAAAATTATTTTAATACTAGTTACTTCCCCTTTTGCCTTAGTCTTGGAAACAACCTTCAAACTAAGTAAAAGTGAACATACTCTGATAATCAATGTTACTGCAATCGCAATTTTAAAGGAATTAAATATTGTTAGAATTATTATTGCTGATATATTTGAAACTAATAGTGCAGCAAACGAGTACTCATAATACCTACTTAATATTTCACTAAACTCTGACTCATTCGAGCTTTCATATAAAATAGATTCATTATTACCAGATGCAAGACTCCAACCTAAGCCTTCAAATAGATTTGCAACTATAATTATATAGAAGTTTTAAGTACTTAGCAAAACAATCATTGATAGTACAAAGGATAGGTTTGAAATAACTAATATTTTTTTTTGGTCAATATATCTGATAACAACCCAGTTGGTATTTCTAATAATGCTATAAATAAGCTTATAGACAATGATAGAATAGCTATTTGCGCAGCCGTGAAATTTATAGAGTTATAATACAACACTTCAATTGGTACAAATAAGGAAGCCGTCACCAAAAAGTTATTTCTATTTAAATACTTTACATTTTTTGTTCTCATTTTACTCCTAAAGTCATCATATAATAAACGAATTTTTACTTAATAGTTAGCCAAAGTAACTATTTACCATATCCTGCTATAATATCTAACGCCTCACTATATCCATTTGAATCAATAGAACTCACACAATAATTACTAATCCTCTTACACTTAGGGTGAGCATTACCCATCGAAATACTTAAATTGCATGCTTTGAACATTGAAATATCATTTTCACCATCACCGATTGCTATTTTAACAACATTCTCACCTGGGAACAACTCACTTATAACTTTTCCTTTTTCTATTGTTTTTGATGTTATTTCAATATTGCTAATATGAGTTGAGAAAATGTTATAGTTTAGTAGTTTTTTCCCAATTTTTTTTATTTCACTTTCTTTGCATAAATCTGTATATATTTCGATTTTAATTACCTTCTTGTCTTTAAATAATTCATAAGGTTCATCTGTATATTTAATATTTTTTGTATATATAATATCGTGATATATTTTTATTCCTTCTAAAATCTCATCCGGATTTGTTGAGTGTAATAGAGCTAAATTGTACATTAAGGGGTATATTGAAGAATTTTTTTTAATATATTTTCCGCATGTAGTATACACTACATATACATATTTATTCTTTTCTAAGTAATTTAGTATCTCTCTGACCTCATTCTTCGTCATTGCGCCAATACAGGAGTAGTTGCTTGATATTTCTGCCTCAGCTCCATTCATTCCAATCATATCACATTTTAGCCCCAATTTTTTTTGTTCAAATATTGGTCTACCAGAGCATAAAATTAATTTCATATTAGCTTTTTCTATTTGGTCTATAATTTCTTTTTGAACCTTAAATTCTTGACCAACTAATGTACCATCAATATCACTGAATAAGTGAGGAACTCCATGATTCTTCTCTATGAACGTAATTCTACCGTCTTCCCTACACAATTTTTCAACATTTTCATCAATATTCATTGCTTTGATGACAAGTTTAGAATTATCGCTTCCATATTCATCATAATACTTTACAACTTCATCTAACGTATTCATAGTTCCTGAGTAATATTTGTTTTTAAATATAATTTTAGAATCTAAGTCAAACTCCAATTCTAATATCATTTCTTTATCGTGTAAAACTGCTTCCAAGTCTGTATAGTTTGTACCAATCCATGCGCGAGTTTCAAAATAATTATGCCTTTCAACTATATAATTTTGCCTTTTTAAAAAGCTTCTCTCATATTCTTCTGGATTTTCAATCTGATTGTCTTTTTTATGAGGCAAGTCAAAACATATGCAATTCTCCGCTAGATTAATATCAATTCCACTATAATAATATCTAAGCATTAGCTCAGTATCCTCTCCTCCCCATTCTAAAAAATTCTCATCGAAATCACCATACATAGTGATATAGTCTCGTCTTAATATCAAATTATTTGTCCAGGCGTATACCCAAGGAGCTTTATATTCCTTAAGGTTTTTCCCATATCTTTCATACTGTTCCTCTCGACAATCTTTATATGTTTTAATTTCATTGTCGGTCACTTTAAGTTTATAGGTTTTTTCATCAAGGTATTCAAAAATATTTGCTGTCCTCTCATCATCGGAGAATCCTTTTGTTATCCCCAATAAAATATCATTAGGATTATTCATTATTTCTTTTTTTACATTGCTTATATAGTTATATAGTGGTATTACTCCACTATCTAAAAATATAATATATTCACCGTTTGAGTTAGCAATTCCTTTATTTCGAGCACATGACCTTCCACTATTCACTGCATAATAATAATATCTAATCTTTTTGTCCTCATCTAGTTTAGTTAATAATTCAGACTTTGTCTTTGATCCATCATCAATTACAATAATTTCACAATCACTTAAATCGGACTGTTCTATTAGTGCAGTTACGGTTGCAACTGTATGTTCTTCCCTGTTATAGCTTGGAATAATTACTGATATTTTCATTTTATCTCCCTTCAATTAGTGAATAAAAAATATTCTATGATTGATTTTTTTTATTTCACAATATTCATTTATTTCACTTTCTAAGTTTTCAATATATTTTTTATAAAGCTGCTTGTCATTAAGCAAACTACGTAATTTAACTAGTTCATTAGGATAGTGCTGTTCATAAACCTCTATTACCGCTTTTTTATTGTTGCCACGCACATTTAGATTTTCAAATAGCATTTCGTCTGTATAAGCGTAACAATCATCAACTATTGCTTTCCAATCAGTTATATACGGTAATATTGGTGATATAAATAAGTAGTTACTTATTTTTTTACTACGCAACTTTTTTAGTACGTTTAGTTTATTTTCATATGTTTCAACGTTTGGTTCAAACAAATTTAAAACAGTGTTATCATTCGATGAACACGAAATACCAACCTTTACTTTGGGAATGCGTTCTAAAATATCAATATCTCGTAAAACTAATGATGACTTAGTTAATATTTCTAACTTTACATCAGTATCAACAAATTCATTAAGTATTTTAGGAATTTGTTGTATTTTTTTTCTATAGGTTGATATGGATCTGTCACAGAACTTAAAAGTACTATTTTATTTTCAAGCTTTTTTGAATATATATTATTTTTAGACTTCTTTAGATATACAAACTTCCCCCATTCTTTATCAATTTTATAGAAGCGTTTCATAAAATCCGCATAGCAATATTTACACCCATGCGTACAGCCTACATATGGGTTTATTACGTAATCGGTTGCAGGTAGCTGTGACTTCACAACTAATTGTTTTGCCTCAATTTCTTTCATTTCTATTGTGTAATATCTATATCACACATCCTCCTCCCAATATTCTTACAGGTATACACCCCAAAACACTTTAGCTACCGATTTGGTATAATGTTTTTTTAGGTGGCTCTTCTTTGTAGTTATACTGGATTGTCAAGTTTGAATGTGACAAAATACTCTATTAGTTTCTAAATTACTTTCAGATTATATTGTTCACGATATATAGTAGGTGAAGTATAACCAATTTTAGAATGTATTCTCACATTGTTATACCAGTTTACCCATGTGTTTACATCATCAATTAATTCTATATCGTATTCGTAATTTTGATCGATGACTTCAACTTTAAGAAGTTTGAACATGTTCTCGCTAACTGCGTTATCAAATGGACAACCTGCTTTTGACATTGATTGTTCAATTCCGTGCTCATTCATATATTTTTCTAAATCATGCGAAGAAAATTCCCCACCTCTATCACTGTGGAATATGCGTATTTTACTTAAATCAATATTCATTGAGTTCAATGCATCTAAAACA
>JBKEDG010000002.1:0-33452 GCA_047975285.1 Bacilli bacterium
AATTTACAAGATATAAATAATTTTGTTCATGCTTTTCCTTATGCTTTTAAGGAAGAGACGTCTGCAAAATTATCTAGTTCTGAAGAACTAATTCAAATAGTAGAGTTTTTCATACCAGTTGATAAAGATAAAAAAAGGAACATTAGTAAAGATATGAAAAGCATATTACTTAATACAGATGCGTATCGTTTATTATCCTCGAAATCTGAAGTATATAAAAAATCTTATGAAGATGGAGTGCACTCCAGACTTTCACATAGTGTTAGAGTAAATCATATATCAAATTTAATTGCAAAGAAATTAAAAGAAATTTTAAAAATAGATATTAATTATGAATATATAGATAACATTGCTATGGGGCTCAATATTGGACATACTCCTTATGGTAATGTTGGAGAAAAGGTTATTGATGATATTTTGAAGGGGAAGATAGACATTATCCCAAATATAAATATGTTAGATTTAAATCTCTTCAAACATAATCTTCAATCAGCAAGAATGCTTGAGAGAGTGGAAGCAATTTCGAGTAAAAATAATAATTTTGATTTGAATGTAATTGCTGGAATTATTGCTCACACTAGACACGGTTTTAGTTCTCAATTTATTAATAATCCAGAGAATGTTAATGAGTTTTTAAACAAATATTATATAAATTACGATAAACTAATTGGTCAATATGCTATTATAGATAATAATCATATTATTCCAAAAGCAATTGAAGCACAGATTGTAATAGCAGCAGATGAAATTGCTCAAAAGTCATATGATGTAGAACTTGCAATAAGAAGTGAAACAGTGGATAAAAATGAAATTATAACACGCCTTAAATTATTAAGTGAGCTGACTGGTGAATATTTAAATTTTGAGTTTAATACTAGAAATGATCGTTATTATGCATCAAAAGAAATAAGTAGTTATATTGTGAATTATTTAATTGGTACTGTTTGTGATAGTATAAAATTTGAAAAAATAAATAGTAATAATATAGAAAAAATTATAAATTTTTCTGAAACTGGATTAAATATGTTAAAAATGATTGATAATTATTTTCAGTCTAAACTGCTTTTATCTAGAAAAGTTAGATTATATGATTATAAGTCAAAACAAATTATTAAAGAAATTTTTAATGAAATATATAATGATATTAATTTATTACCAACAATGCATAAGAAAAGAATTATTGAGGAATTTCATAAGGAGAATATTAAAGATATTAATATTATTATTTGTTTTATTTCTTTTGAAGATGGACAAAAGTATTTAAATAGTATTTTATATTCTGATATTAGAAAAATCAAGAATAAGCAGGAACAATTATTATTAATTAAAAAAAGAGAGATTATAATTCTATCAATAATTGATTATATTGTTTATCTTAGTGATAATGATGCTAGAGAGCTATATCAATATTTAAAAGTAAATTAGGAGTTTTATGAGAATAAGAGATGAAAAAAGAAAAATTGATTTACAAAAGAAAAAAGAAATTAGATTAAATAAGGGGAAAAATGAATTAACTTTTAATTTAAATTATTTAATTACGCTCGAATATGATGGTTATAAGTTTGGAGGATATGCAAAACAAAAGCATAAAAATACAATTCAAGATAATCTAGAAGATGTATTAGAAAAAATACTATCTAGAAAAATTAGAACTATAGAAAGTTCACGTACTGATGCAAAAGTGCATGCTAAATGTCAGAAAGTAATGTTTAAATATTATAAACCAATCAATTTAAATAAGTTAAAGGAATCCATTAATAATATGATTGATAACGATATTAATATTATAAATATTGATAGTGTTGATAATGAATTTCATTGTAGATATGATGTTAGTAGTAAAACATATTACTATTATATTTCTAAGCAATATAGTGTGTTTTTTAGAAAATATAAATATTTCCATAGAAAATTAGTCAATATTGATTTAATTACAGAAGCAAGTAAATATTTAATTGGTAAGCATGACTTTACTTCTTACTCATCTTCTAGAGCAACCCAAGAATCTAGGATTAGAACAATAAATTATATTAACATTGAAGAGACACGAAATGACATAATTATTAAAATCAATGGTGATGGTTTTTTGTATAATATGATTAGAATTATCGTAGGTACACTTTTAGAAATTTCAGATAAGCGTTTACCACCAAATCATATAAAATATATTATGGATTTGAAAGATAGAAAAAAAGCAGGTGAAACTGCTCCAGCACATGGTTTATATTTGTACGAAATTAAATACTAATAATATTTATGCCTGACTGTTTTAACTTATTAATTGTTTGGCTGTGAACTATTTTACTGTCATGGTCTGGAGCATCAAATGTTGCACATAGGTTTTCAATTACATTAATTGATACATTTAAATTTTTTTCGTGGACATATTTTATTGCTGTATATGCGAAGTCATAAATGCATATATCTGTTACACACCCAATTATGTATAGATTTTTAATATTATTACCAAAAGGATTTTTCGCTAAAAACCCATTTGTACTATTTTTATGAATTATTTCTATTTCATTAAATTTAAGTTCAGTTATGACTTCTGATTCATACGTATTTTGGATACAATGTGGAGGGAACACTTTAAACTCATTGCAATTAACTGGGTGTGAATCAGTATAGTGATATATTTCTATTCCATCATGGATATTATTTTTTATAAAATTTGACATTTTTGGTACTAAGTTTTTAACATTCTTTGAAGATAATGGGCCTTTATGTACAAAGCCATTTATCATATCAATTATAATTAATTTATCTTTATTTGACAATTTCATCTAATCACCTCTAATATATTATACTAAATAAAGATTGAAAATAAAAGGAGAATTTATGAGTTATTCTTTACAAACAGATTTATATCAAATAAATATGGCATATGCTTACTATATGGACAATGTGCATACAAAAAAAGCTGTGTTTGAATTATATTTTAGAAAAAAACCATTTGGAAGTGGATACGTTGTTTTTGCTGGATTAGAAAGAGTAATAGAAGTAATTAATAATTTTAAATTTAGCAATTTAGATATTGAATATTTACGTAAATATGGTTATAATGAAAGCTTTTTGATGTATTTAAAAGATTTAAGTTTTTCTGGTAGTTTAAAGTCAGTGAAAGAAGGTGAAATTATATTTGCTAAGGAACCAATTATAATTGTTGAAGCACCTTTAATAGAGGCACAATTACTTGAAACATTATTACTTAATGTGGTTGGATTTCAAACTCTAGTAGCAACAAAAGCTAGTAGAATAAAAAGACTCATAAAAGATGCTTCAGCAATTGAATTTGGAGCTAGAAGAGCACAAGAAACATCAGCAGCACTTTGGGGTGCAAGAAGCAGTTATATTGTAGGGTTTGATGGTACAAGCTTACTGAATGCAGGAAAAATGTTTGATATACCAGTATTTGGTACTCATGCCCACTCATTTATTCAAGTGTATCAAGATGAGTATATCGCTTTTATGAAGTATGCTAAAGTACATAAAGATGTAGTATTTCTAATCGATACATATGATTCTATCAAGTCAGGAATTATTAATGCAATTAAGGTGGCTAATGAATTAAAAGATAATATTAATTTTGTTGGAGTTAGAATTGATAGTGGTGATCTTGCCTACACTTCTAAGCGTGTTAGAAAGATTTTAGATGAAGCTGGATATACTAGTACTAAAATTTTTGTTAGTAATGATTTAGACGAAAATACTATTGCATCACTTTTATTAGAAGGGGCAAAAATAGATGTCTATGGTATAGGAACAAAACTCATAACAGCATATGATCAACCTTCTCTTGGTACAGTATATAAACTTGTACAAATTGATAATAAAGATGTGATAAAAATCAGTAATAATATTGAAAAAATTACTACGCCAGGTAGTAAGAAAGTTCTTAGAGTTATCAATAAAACCAATAAAAGTGAAGGGGATTTAGTGGCTTTAAAAAATGAAGTATTTGAAAAGAATATGCCTATAAAGTTACAAGCAGAATCAAACCCCCTATTATTTAAAGAAATAACAAATTATACTTTATTAAATATTCATCACTCTATATTTGAAAACGGAAATCTTGTATATGATATTCCTACTTTAGATGAAATTAGATCTTATCATAAAATTGCAATTGAACGTATTTGGGACGAGGTACTTAGATTTAAAAATCCTGCTAAATATTATGTTGATTTAAGTCAAAAATGCTTAGATAATAAATTATCACTAATTAAAGTACATATTGAATAACTAAGGAGATAATTATGAAAAAATATATTTTAACACTTGATTTAGGTACTACATCAATTCGAGCATTTCTAATTAATAAAAAGGGTGAAATTCATACACAATTATCAAAAGAGTTTTGTCAATATTTTCCAAATTCAGGATGGGTAGAACATGATGCAAATGAAATTTGGTTAACTTTATTATCAATTATTTCAACACTTTTTATCGAGTATAATGTTAATATAGATGAAATAGATTCAATTGGAATTACAAATCAGCGAGAAACTACTTTGTTATGGAATAAGGAAACAGGATTACCAGTGTATAATGCTATTGTTTGGCAATCTAGACAAACTAGTAGTATATGTGACAATCTTATTGAGAACGGTTTTAGTGATTTGTTTAAGAATAAGACAGGACTACCAATAGATGCTTACTTTTCAGGAACTAAAGTCAAATGGATAATTGATAATGTTAAAGGTGTTGATGATTTAATTAATAAAGATAAGATACTTTTTGGTACAATTGATACATGGATAATTTGGAAATTATCTGGAGGGCATAGACATGTGACTGACTATACTAATGCTTCAAGGACTATGTTATATAATATATATAATCTAGAATGGGACGATGAACTTTTAGATATTTTGTCAATTCCTAAAAAGATTCTTCCAGAAGTTCTACAATCATCTCAGTTATTCACTACTACTGATGAAAAGATATTTTTTGGACATAAAATTCCTATTTATGGTGTATGTGGTGATCAGCACGCAGCATTATTTGGGCATGGGTGTTTTAATAATGGTGATGTTAAAAACACATATGGTACAGGTTGTTTTATGTTAATGAATACAAAATATATGCCAGTAAAATCTAATTTAGGCTTGCTTACTACTATTGCATGGGGAATAAACAATAAAGTTGAATATGCACTAGAAGGTAGTGTATTTGTTGGCGGAAGTGCAGTAGGCTGGTTAAAAGATGGCCTTGAAATAATAAATGATGTTTCTGAATCAGAGAAATATGCTAGTAAAGTAAATAGTACTAATGGAGTCTATTTTGTGCCAGCTTTTGTAGGTCTTGCTACGCCATATTGGGATTCTGATGTTAGAGGTAGTTTTTTTGGATTAACGAGAAGTACAACAAAAGAAGAGTTTATTAGGGCAGTACTAGAATCAATTTGTTTTAGAACGAAAGATGTATTAGAAACTATGACTAAGGTAAGTGGTATTGATTTGAATAAGTTAACTGTAGACGGTGGTGCTTCAAAAAACTCAATGTTAATGCAATTTCAAAGTGATATACTTGGTATAGATGTTGATGTATGTAAAAATAATGAAACTACAGCTTTAGGGATTGCTTTTCTTGCTGGTTTAGCTTCAGGCTTCTTTAAAAGTCAAGAAGAGATTTCAAATTTAATTAAAATAGGGAAAAAATATAAAAATACTTATACTAATGAAAAAAGAGTTGAGTTATATGATGGATGGAAAAGAGCAATTAAAGCAGCAATAGCTTTTAAGAAGTAAATATTATTTGATACAGAAACACATTTTAATTTTTTCAGTGTTAGAAAATTATTTTACACTGTTTATTATTATAACATAAAAAAACTCCTGATCTTAGATCAGGAGTTTTTTAATAAGTAAATAATATTTCTAAAATTAATTAAAAGTAAAAATTAAACATAATAATTTATAAAATCTTAACTAATTATCTGTAGTACTTGCTTCTTCCATAGTTTTATTTGTAGACTCTAAAGAAGCACTATACTGTTCACCTAATGAAGTATCTGTGAATTTTAATCCATATTTACTTCTTAATTCAATCATTGCAACTTCTGAGTATGTTGCATTATCAGTTATTTTTTCTTCAGCTATCTGATTTAAATATTTTTCATAAACAGACTTATTGTCTAAACTTTTCTTTTCTTGTATATCTGTTTTCATAATTATTTCATATCCGTAACTTGTTTTAACAACTTCAGTAATATCTCCAACCTCAATATTAATTACTGCATTTTGATATTCTAAATCTTCACTGTTTGAAAATCCAATGTCTCCACCTTTTTCTTTTGAATCAACATCTTCGGAATATTCTTTTGCATATTTTGCAAAAGTTTTTTGTTTATCATCACTTTTTTCAATTTCTTCTATCAACTTTGTATAAACATCATCTGCTTTTGCTTTTGCTTCCTTTTCAAGATCTTCAAGTGCTTTACTTTCATCAGTTTTAACTTTAAATAGTATATGACTAGTTCTTATTTTTGCTTCATCAGCTTCATAAGCTTTTTTCACTTCATCTTTTTTTATAATTGATTTAACATAATTCTTTGTTTCTACTTCAGTTAATGTTTGAGTATTAAACATTTTAGTCCAATCATCCATACTAATACCACTACTCTTTAAAATAGACTCAAAATCTTGACCTTGATCAGTATATGATGCTATTAATTGCTCTTTTTTCTTTTCAATCTCTTTTTGAACAGATTTATCATCTTTATATTTGTCATTTAAAATATAAGAGTCAACTGCGCTAATTAATGAACTTAGAGTTGATGCAGACTGCCCCGTTGCTTTCCAACTTTTGTAGATATCATTTGATGTAAAATCTTTATTATCAACACTCGCTACTTTAACGTTTGTTTTCTTTCCAAGTACTGATGTTTTACCACTTGAGATATAATAAGTTGTAAAGTTTGTAACTAATAATATTATTAATATACCTATTAAATTCTTTTTTTTGAAATTCATAAATTCACCTCATATTATATATTACCATTTATATTTAAATATCACAACTAAAAAATAAAAATAAAAATAAAAAATGTAGAATACTTTAAAATGATTACATAATTTGGTAAAATAATATAGAAGAGGTGGATAAAGATGACAAATGTTGATTTTAAGATAAATGGATTACATGCTAATGTTGATAGTAAAGAAATTTTGAAAGGGATAGATTTAAATATTAAAGCTGGGGAAATACATGCAGTTATGGGGCCTAATGGTACAGGTAAATCTACTCTTTCATCTGTAATAATGGGGCATCCTAAATATAATGTTACGTCTGGAGAAATTATACTTAATAGTGAAAGTATTATTGATATGTCTGTTGATGAACGTGCAAGAAAAGGTATTTTTTTAGCGATGCAATATCCACAAGAAATTAGTGGAATAACTAACTCTGACTTTTTAAGAACTGCTTTGAATACGCGTGAAGAAGAAGTGAATTTATATACTTTTATAAAAAAATTAGAATCTGCTATTACAGACTTGAAAATGGATGAAAAATTAGCACACCGTTTTTTAAATGAAGGATTTAGCGGAGGAGAGAAAAAAAGAAATGAAATATTGCAAATGAAACTATTGAATCCTAAAATTGCTATTTTAGATGAAATTGATTCAGGGTTAGATGTTGATGCATTAAAAATTGTTGGAGAAAATGTTATGGAAATGGCTAAAGAAAGATGTGATGATATCGGGTTTTTAGTTATTACTCATTATCAAAGATTATTAGACTATATTAAACCGGACTATGTTCATATTATGTTAAATGGAAAAATTGTTATGTCTGGTGATGCATCGTTAGCATTAAAAATTGAAAATGAAGGATATGACTGGATTAAGGCAGAATTAGGAATTAAAGAAGAAGTTGATGAAAGTAAAAGAGTTTCAATTGGAAATTGTGCTACAAAGGATTTGTTTTCTAATGAATAGTTTAACTGTTGAAAAGGGGTTTGATAATGGAAATATATGTTATAATGATTATCTGAACATTACTATAAAAGATGATTTAATGTATAATCTTGATTTAGTAGACAATCCTAGTATTATAAATATTGATATCAGTAATTCATCTAAAGTAGTATTATACTTCACTTGTGATTTTAAAGAAGAAGTTAAATTTAATATTGAATTAAAAAATCATTCGCAATTAGAATTAGTGTACTTTTCAAAAAAAAGTGTTAGAAGCATTTTTAATAATAAAATTGGAGAAAATTCTATTTTAGATTTATTTGTAATAGATTTATGTACAAATAGTAAAAATGAAGTTTATACTGACTTAATCAAAGAACACGCTACTTTCAATTTAAAAACTGCTTCGGTTTGTGTTAAATCAAGTAAGAGTGAATTTGTGATAAAAACCAATCATCTAAATAAAGTAACTAATAGTTCATCAATTAGCAGAAGTGTAGTCTTAGATAATTCCTGTTATTTAAATAATACTGTTGGTTATATAGAAAAAGGTTGTACGCATAGCAAATGTCATCAAGATACAAAGTCGATAATTCTTGGCGAAAATGCGATATCAGAATGTAATCCAGTACTTTTAATTGATGAATTTGATGTTGAAGCTAGTCATAGTGCAGCAGTTGGAAAAATTAATGAAGATGATCTTTATTATTTACAATCAAGAGGGTTAGGTTACAACGAGTGTATTGCATTACTTATTAGGGGATTTTTGGTTGGAATTATTAATGATATTTTTGAAGAAGAATTCAAAGATTTATTGATTAAAGAACTTTATAATTCTATGGAAGTATAGGAGTGTTATGATGAATGTAGAAAAAATTAGAAAAGATTTTCCAATTTTGGAAGAAAAAATGTCCAATAAACCACTTATTTATTTTGATAATTCGGCTACTGCTTTAAAACCTAAAAGTGTTATTGATGAGATTGTTAATTACTATACTAAACTTAGTACAAATAGTCACAGAGGAGACTATGAACTAAGTCATAAAGTTGATATAAAGTTTGAATATTCAAGAAAAATTGTGTCAGAATTTATTTCATCAAAAATAGAAGAAGTTGTATTTACAAGTGGTACAACCGAGTCAATTAACCTTGTTGCTAAATCATTCTTTTTGGATAAACTTCAAAAAGGAGATGAAATTATTATTAACTACGCTGAGCATGCTAGTAATGTTTTGCCATGGTATGAAATAGCAAAAAAAACAGGTGCGGTTATTATCTTTGCTCCAATTATTGATAATAAACTTACATTAGATAATATTAAAAGCGCTGTTACAAAAAAAACTAAATTAATTGCTATTGCTCATGTTACTAATACTATTGCAGATGTTAGAAACATTGATGAAATATGTTCATTTGCCAATAGTAATGGTATTTACACCGTTGTTGATGGAGCACAAGCAATACCTCATATGATTGTAAATGTTAAAGATATTAATTGTGATTTTTACGCTTTTTCTGCTCATAAAATGTATGGTCCTACAGGAATTGGAATTTTATATGGTAAACTGCATTTACTAAAAGAAATGAGTCCATATAATCAAGGAGGTGGAATGAATTCTAGATTTAATAAAGATTGTCAAGTAAGTTATAAAAATGTTCCTACATTTTTTGAAGCAGGTACTCAAAATATAGCAGGAGTGCTTGGGATTGGTGCTGCAATTGAGTATATTAATAATATTGGTTTAAATAATATACATAATTATGAAATGAAATTAAAGAACTATGCGTTATCAAAACTTAAAACCTTAGATAATATTAAAGTGTATAATAAAAAAAGTGAAGGTGCGGTAGTGCTATTTAATGTTTATGATGGAACTGAAAAAATTTTTCCTCAAGATGTTAGTGCGTATTTGAATAGTTTTGGTATTGCAGTACGAGCTGGAGATCATTGTGCAAAGCTTTTAGAAAATGTTTTAGAAGAAAGAGTAACTTGTCGTGCATCATTTAGTTTTTATAATACCATGGAGGAAATTGACTACTTTATTGATGTATTAAAGAAATGTGACAGCAATACATCTTTGATTATTTAAAATAAGGAGGATTAAAATGTTTGATATATTTGATGATGAGTCTTTCCAAAGACAAATTATTCTAGAAAATTATAAAAAACCGCAAAATCGTGGGTTATTAGAGGATAATGAATATCAAAAGGTACACATGGATAGTGAAAGTTGTATTGATGATATCTATATCCAATTAAAAAAGAATAATAACATAATTGATGATATTAGATTTGATGGTGAAGCTTGTACAATATCAACTTCATCTGCTTCAATCATGACAAAATTATTAAAAGGTAAAACTATAGATGATGCAAAAGAAATCATTACTAATTTTAATAATATGATTTTTGAAAAATCATATAATAAAAATATTTTAGAAGAAGCAAATGTTTTTCAAAATATATATTTACAACCTAATAGAATAAAATGTGCTTTATTACCGTGGGATGGTGTAAAAAAAATTCTTGAGGAGGAAAGTAATGAATAAAAATAAATTTGATATAATAGATGATGATTATAGTTATGGTTTTGTTACAGAAACTGAGAATGCTTTTGATACAGGAAAGGGTTTAAATGAAGATGTAATAAGAAAAATTTCTAGTTTAAAAAATGAGCCCCAATGGATGTTAAATTTTCGATTAAAAGCTTATAGGCATTATGAAAAATTAGATTTGCCAACATGGGGATCTGATGATCTTAGCGCAATTGATTTTGACGAAATAAAATATTATGTTAAGCCAAAAGGTGAAAATTCAAATGATTGGGACGATGTTCCTGATGAAATCAAAGATACTTTCGATAAACTAGGAATACCAGAAGCTGAGCAAAAATATTTATCTGGAGTTCACACTCAATTTGAAAGTGAAGTTGTTTACCATAATATGATGGATGAACTTTCAAAAGAGGGAATAATATTTTTAGATACAGATTCCGCTTTGAAAGAGTATCCTGAATTATTTAAAGAATATTTCAATTCTGTGGTATCGTTTACTGATAATAAATTTGCTGCTTTAAATGGTGCTGTTTGGAGTGGTGGTACGTTTATTTATGTTCCTAAAGGTGTAAAATTAGAACGCCCTTTACAATCGTATTTTAGAATAAATTCAGAGAATATGGGACAATTTGAAAGAACTTTAATTATTGTAGATGAAGAAGCAGATGTACATTATGTTGAAGGGTGTACCGCTCCTACTTATTCAAGTGCAAGTTTACATGCGGCAGTAGTTGAAATTGTGGTTTTAAAAAAAGGTAAGTGTCGTTACTCTACAATTCAAAATTGGTCTAATAATATTTATAATTTAGTGACTAAACGTGCTAAATGTATGGATGATGCAAGTATGGAGTGGATTGATGGAAATATTGGAAGTGCTGTTACAATGAAATATCCAGCATGCATTTTAGTTGGAGATAATTCTAGGGGAACGACAATTTCTATAGCGGTTGCTTCTAATAATCAAGTACAAGATGCTGGTGCAAAAATGATACACATTGGAAAAAATACCAAGTCGTCAATAGTTTCTAAATCAATTTCTCAAAAAGGTGGGAATGTTACATACCGTGGAATTGTCAGTCATGGAAAAAATGCGCTAAATTCTGTTTCAAATATTGAATGTGATACAATAATTATGGATGAAATTAGTAAAAGTGATACGATTCCAATAAATGTTATAAAAAATAAATCTTCAACTATTCAGCATGAGGCAACTGTTTCAAAAGTTAGCGAAGATCAACTTTTTTATCTTATGAGTCGTGGGCTGACTGAAGATGCAGCTACAGAAATGATAGTTATGGGGTTTATTGAGCCTTTCTCAAGAGAGTTGCCAATGGAATACGCTGTTGAATTAAATCAATTGATTAAAATTGAGATGGAAGGAAGTATTGGGTAATGAAAGAAATAGAAATAGAATTTAAAGCTATATTATCGGAGACATTATTTAATAAAATAAAAAATGATATAAATACTTTTAAAGAAATATCGTATACAAGTCATTATTTTGATTCTAAAGATGACGTTTTAAAGAAAAATAATATGGCTTTGAGAATAAGAAAAAGTAATGAAAGCAATAAAATGACGATTAAGCATAAAATTATTGAAAATGATAATAAATACTATTTTATAGAAATTAGTGATTTTTTAGGGATGTGTGAGACAACAAAGTTTATTGATGGAAATATTATTGTTTCAAAAGATATCAAAGATTATTTTGATAGACAGGAGATAGATACTAGTGATTTTAGTAAACACAATGTTTTTAATACAAATAGATATATTTATGATGCAGGTAATTATATATTATTTTTAGATGAAAATTTTTATGAGAATGGAGTTGTTGACTATGAACTTGAAATAGAATGTATTACCTTTGAAGAGTGTGAGGAAATATTTAACTATTATCAAAAAAAATATAACTTAACAAGAAACCATAAACATAAGATTGAACGTGCTATTGAAAATAAAGAATAGGAGAGAATTATGAATAACATTAAATTGAATATGAGTGATATAGGTTTTGGTGCAAATAGATTAGGAATATCACATGGGTACACAATGATAAAAAAGTTGCGGCCTGAACTAGCAAAAAAAATTGATTACATTACGCATTATAACTTTGAAGAAGATATGAAATTAACTAACAAAAAATTTTATAATTCAGTATATGAAGCATGTTATCAAGTATATAAAAAAAATCTTAATGATTTAAAAGATGGTAAATTTGTAATTACAATTGGGGGAGATCATTCTCTTGCTCTTGGAAGTGTTAAAGCAAGTATGGAATATGCAAATGAAGATATCGGTCTAATTTGGATTGATGCTCATGCTGATATTAATACTTTTGACATAACAGAAAGTGGTAATATTCATGGAATGCCTGTCTCTGGATTAGTGGGAATAAATGATAATAAATATAATAATTTGGGTAATAAATTAAAAATAAAGCCAAATAATCTTGTTTATATAGCTACTAGGGATGTAGATAAAGAGGAAGTTAAGTTAATTAAAAAACATAAAATTATGGAATTTAGCGATGCTACTATCCAAAAAGAATCATTTGAAAATTGTTTAGAGAATACTGTTAATTACTTAAAACCTCGTGTAAAAAAGGTACATATATCACTGGATTTAGATAGTTTAAATCCTAGTATAATAAAAGGAGTATCCACTCCTGTAAAAAGTGGTTTGAATTTACAAGATCCAATTAGTTTAATAAAAAGAATAAATAAAGAATTTGAAATTATTGCTATTGATATAGTTGAGTATAATCCATTAAATGACATTGATGAGAAAACAATTGATTATCTAAATACGTTAATTAATGATATTACCTTGGTTTAGAATATATTGAAAAACTGGGAATAGATTATGAAAAATCTGTTTTATGTTTAATGATTTTAATTTTGTATCTGGTTGTAGTAATCTGAATAAAGAATCTAAGAGTAATGATTCTAAAAAAAATGAAACTGAAATAACAACACTTGATTATTATAATATTGCAGTTGATAAAATTGAATCTAATAGTAATGATTCTAAAAAAAATGAAACTGAAATAACAACACTTGATTATTATAATATTGCAGTTGATAAAATTGAATCTAATAGTAATGGTTCTAAAAAAAATGAAACTGAAATAACAACACTTGATTATTATAATATTGCAGTTGATAAAATTGAATCTAATAGTATTGGAAGTGTTTTAGGAAATGCAGAATATGGTAATTTTTACGGATATTCTGGTAATCATGATATCGGAGGTGGAATTAAAAAAGGCGATATATGGTTAAATTTATCGGAATCAAGTATGTGTACTAATAATGAATTTAAATTAAATAGTAAATTAAAATAAACCAATGCATCACTTATAAATAATGTATATGACAGAAATTTCTTTTACTTGGAAAATTATATAAGATTGAAATTTCTGATTGTAAAGTTGATAATAATAATCTAAGTTATGAAAAACAAAATATTTCAAATGTTAATAAGAATGGTATAATGGTTATAAATCGACTTTCTTGTTTGAATTTGAGGGCGATGAATTAAAAAAATTTATTATGATATAGTTATACTTAACAATATAATTAGCAGGTCTGGTTATGATAATAGTCCAAATGATACTAGTTTAAAGAAAATAAAGAAATAGATGAAAGAATATTTTGATAATAAAAGTGCTTTTGAATCTAATTTTGAAACGTTTTCATTACATGTAAATGGTGAATTTTCATATAGTCAATATACTGTTGAATACTAAAAATTAGATAAAATTTCAAATTATTGTATGGGAGAAATTATGAATGATACGTGTAAATTAATTAGAGAACATTGCTCAATTAGAAGTTACAATGCTACGAAAATTAAATCAAATGAAATAGATGAAATTATTGATTGTGCTTTGCGAGGTGCTACTGCTGGTAATATGATGATGTATTCTATTATAAAAATTACTAATAAAAGTAATCTTGAGTATTTAAGTAAAAAATGTGATAATCAGAATTTTATAAAAAGTTCTGGCTTTGCTTTAGTATTTCTTTGTGATAGTCATAAGTTTTATCAATATTTTAGGTATAGAAATATCGATGGTATTTCACCTTCCATAGTTGATTGTATGCTTGGTATTCAAGATGTAATGATAGCTGCTCAAAATAGTGTGATTGCGGCTGAAAGTATGGGAATTGGTACATGTTATATCGGAGATATTATGGAGAATTATGAAGATATAAAAAAACATTTAAATTTACCAAAATATGTTTTTCCAGTTAGTATGGTTGTTTATGGTAGATATGATTCACTGCTAAATAAGCGTGATCGTTTTTTGAAAGAACATATTGTATTTGACGAAAAGTACCCAAATATTAGCGAAGATTTTATAAATGAGATGTTTAAAGGAAAAGAATTGATTAGAAAAGACTATGCTAATCATATATATAATTTCAAGATAAATTCTAAGTTTTATCAAGAAATGATACGTTCAATTAATTTATATCTAAATGATTGGAAATAAATTTTAATATATTTATGTTAAAATAATCATGTATGTATAAAGGAAATTTTATTATAGTAAAATAATATTTCATATAGTTTTTTAAAAAAATAAGATAATTTTTATTATATTACGAAATTAATAAGTTGAATGTTACGTAAATTATGTATAAAATATTGATTTTCTACTTATTTTTTGCTATTATATAAAATGGAGATGAAAGTACAAAAGGAGTGTATAATATGAGTTTGATGAATTTAGTTAAAGAATTAAGAGAAAAGTCAGGAGCAGGTATTTTAGATTGTAAGAAGGCTCTAGAAGCAAATGACAATGATATAGATGCTTCAATTACTTGGCTACGTGAAAAAGGAATTGCGTCTGCAAGTAAGAAAGCAAATCGTATTGCTGCAGAGGGGTTAGCTAAAATTGCTATTGATGGTAATTTTGCAACAATATGTGAAATAAATGCTGAAACAGATTTTGTAGCAAAGAATGAATTGTTTTTAGAGTTAGTAGATACTGTTACGAAAGCAGTGCTTAAAAATAAACCTTCTGATTTAGAATCAGCAATGAAAATTGATGTTAATGGGGAAACTTTAGAAACTTATATGGCAACTAAACAATCAATTATTGGTGAAAAGTTAACATTTAGAAGATTTGAAATTATTGAAAAGCAGTCATCACAAACATTTGGTGATTATTTACATCAAGGTGGTAAAATTGCTGTGCTTTCTGTAGTTGAAGGTGATAGTTACGAAGCAGCTAGAGAAAGTTCAATGCAAGTTGCTGCAATGGGAGCAAAATTTGTTAGTTCTGATGATGTTGATCAAAAAAGTTTAGAAGATGAAAGAGAAATTTTAAGAACACAAGCTTTAAATGAAGGTAGACCAGAAAAAATTGTTGATAAAATGGTTGAAGGAAGAATGAGAAAGTATTTTGAAGAAGTTTGCTTAAAAGAACAGAAATATTTTAAAAATCCTGAACAGACAATGGATCAATATACGAAATCTTTGGGTTGTACAATTCTTTCATTTGTTACCTATACAGTTGGCGAAGGTATTGAAAAAAGAGAAGATAACTTTGCTGAAGAAGTAATGAATCAGGCGAAAATTTAAAGGACACTTAGTGTTCTTTTTAATAATAAATGGAGGAATTTATGAAGTATAAACGTGTTTTACTTAAACTAAGTGGAGAGGCATTAAAAGTTGATAATGATAACGTTATTTCACCGGATATTATATTTAATATTGCTAAAGAAGTAAAAGAGTTATATGACATTGGTGTAGAAATAGCTATTGTAGTAGGTGGTGGGAATATTTGGCGAGGGAAAATTGCCAGTGATCTTGGTATGGATCGTTCTACTGCAGATTATATGGGAATGCTTGCAACAATGATGAATGGTCTTGCAATAAGTGATGGATTAAATAGTGAAAATATTGAAAATCGTGTAATGACATCTATTGAATCAAATCGTGTTGCTGAACCATATATTAGAGGACGTGCATTAAAGCATCTAGAAAATAATCGGGTTGTTATATTTGTCGGTGGAACAGGTTCACCTTATTTTTCTACAGATTCAGCAAGTTGCTTGCGTGCTGCAGAAATTAATGCTGATGTTATATTAATGGCAAAAAACTATGTCGATGGAGTTTATGATAGTGATCCAAAAATCAATTCAAATGCAAAAAAATTTCAGTTACTTTCATATGATGAAATGGTATTCAAAGAACTTAAAGTTATGGATTTAACTGCTGTAACGCTTGGAAAAGAAAATGATATTCCAATTATAGTATTTAATTTAAATGAACCAGGGAATATCTTACGTGTTGTTAAGGGTGAAAATATTGGTACAACTATAAAAAAATAAGGAGAGAATTATGAATGATATAATTATAAATCAATGTAAAGAAAATATGGATAAAGCAGTTATTAGACTAAATAATGAATTAGATAAGTTGCGAACAGGGCGTGCGAACCCAGCGATATTAGAAGGAATAACTGCAGATTACTACGGTACAGCAACACCATTAAATCAAATTTCTGTAATTAGTGTTTCTGAGGCAAGACAACTTTTAATAAAACCTTTTGATAAAAATTCTTTAAAAGAAATTGAAAGTGCCATTAATGAAGCTAATTTGAACTTGGTACCAAACAATGATGGAGAGAATATAAGAATAAATTTTCCTGCAATTACTGAAGAAACGAGAAAATCACTTGTTAAAGATGTGAAAAAAATTGGAGAGAATATAAAAGTTGATATTAGAAATTCTAGAAAAGAGGCAAATGATAGTTTGAAAAAATCTGATATGAGAGAAGATGAGATTAAATCACTGATGGATGATGTACAAGATTTAACTAATAATTATAATAAACAAATTGATGAGATATGTGGGAAAAAAGAAAAAGACTTAATGACTATTTAGAAAAAGACTGGGTGTGCCCAGTTTTTATCTATAATTACATAATAATAAATATGAAGGAGGTTTAGAAATGAAGAATAATTTAAAACAAATTTTGAATATATGTAGTCCAAGTGGATATACTATGAAAATTACAAAATATTTAGAAAAAAAGCTAGAAGAAATGGGATTTACTGTTAAGTATACCAAAAAAGGGTCATTATATGTTTATATTGATAGTAATAAAAAAGAAACTATTTGTTTAACTTCACATATAGACACACTTGGATTTATGATTAAAAGTTTAAATGATGATGGGACTTTAGGACTAAGTAATATCGGTGGTCCTATTGTTAGTACTGTAAATGGTGAATATTGTACAATTTTTACTAGAAATAATAAAGAATTCCGTGGAACTATACTTGATAAAAATAGAGCAATTCATGTACATAAAAAAGCTAGTGATAAAAATATTATAGATAATTTGATTGTTAGAGTGGATGAAAAGGTTAACAGTAAGCAAGATTTACTTGATTTAGGCTTAAATATTGGAAATTATGTATGTTATGATTCTAAAGTAGAATTTGTAGGCGATTACGTGAAATCTCGTTTTTTAGATGATAAAGCAGGAGTTGTTGCGTTATTAGAATTGTTGCAAAATTTAGATACATCAAATTTAAACAAAAACTTGCTTGTTTATTTTAGTATCTATGAAGAAGTAGGGCATGGTGGAAGTAGTTTACCTATAGATGTAGATGAGTTTATTGCTGTTGATATGGGTTGTATAGGTGAAAATTTAAATGGTAGTGAGGAGAAAGTTTCAATATGCGTTAAGGATTCTTCTGGGCCATACGATTATGAAATAACAAGCAAAATGATTGAAATTGCTGAGGAAATTGTGATTCCATATGCAATAGATGTTTATCCAATGTATAGTAGCGATGGAAGTTGTTTTTTAAGAGGGGGTAATGATGCAAAAGTTGCACTCGTTGGTCCTGGTGTAGATGCTAGTCATGGAATGGAAAGAACAACAATAACAGCAATTAAAAACACTTCAAAATTACTATTAACATATTTATATAAAAATTAATTTATTATATTATTTGCATTAAGTTTAAACCTATAATACAATAAAATTAGTTATAAATATCACAATGAGGATTGTATTATGGAAAAAGTTATTGTCGTAGGACTAAGCATGCGGAGACTCATGCTGTTTTAACACTAGTAAATAATTATAAAGATAGTGTAAAGGTAACCACATATGAACGAAATAATAATATTTCATTTTTAGGATGTGTAATGGCACTTTGGATTGGAAATGTTATTGGCGGAAGCAACGGTTTATTTTATTCAAATTCCGCACAACTTCGAAGTCTTGGCGCAGATGTTTATATGGAACATGAAATAATATCTGTTGATTTTGATAAGAAAATAGTAAATGTCAAAGATTTAAATACAAATGAAACTTTTAATGACCATTATGATAAATTAATTCTAGCATTATGATCATGGCCAATTACACCTAAATTTCCTGGGGGGGGATAATCTTGAGAATGTAATCTATGCAAAACTATTTCAAGATGCAGAAAATGCGATAAAAATTTTGGATGATAATATTATAAAAAAGGTTGCGGTTATTGGAACTGGATATATTGGTGTTGAATTAGTAGAAGCATTTATTTCAAATGGAAAAGAAGTGGTATTGATTAGTGACGAAGATGTTGTTAATAATTATCATAATAAAGAATTTACTGAATTTATGCATGAAGCAATTTTATCTAATAACGTGTAAATGGCAACTAGAGAAAAATTGGTAGAAATAATTGGAAAAAATAACAAAGTTTGTGGTGTTAAGACTACTAAGTGTCAATATGATGTAGACCTTGTTTGGATGTCAGTTGGGTTTAGACCACTTACTGATGTCGTAAAAGATTGTAATTTAGCAATGAACGAAAAAGGAGCAATCATTGTAAATGATCAGCAAGAATCAAGTATTAAAGATGCTTATGCAATTGGTGATTGTGCGACAATTTGCAATAATGCTGCTGATAAAAAGGAACATAGTGCTCTTGTTACAAATGCAGTAAGGACTGGTATTGTAGCAGCTCATAATGCAGCCAATACTACATTTCATATGCAAGGTGTTCAAGCTTCTAATGCTATACATATTTTTGCTTTAACATTATGTTCAGCAGGAATTACTCAAAAAAGTGCTAAAGAACTAGATATTGATGTTGACTTTGTGACTATATGTGTAGTAACGATAAAGTTACATTGAAAGTTATTTGGAATGAAGAAATAATTGGAGCAAAAATTGCCTTTAATACTTATATTACTTTAGCTATACAAAAAAAATATACAATTGATAAACTTGCTTTGCTTGACTTGTTCTTTCTACCACATTTTAATAAACCAGTTAATTTTATCACTCTTGCAGGATTAGAAGCTCTAAAAAAAGCAGTAAATTCACTTTATAGTGTTTTACTGCTTTTTTTATACCAAGAATTATTAGTAGATAATAAAAAACGTATTAATGTGTTATAAATACACTTAATTATTTATATAAAATTTGTAATGACAATATTATTATTTGTTTTACTTGTCATAAGATTTTTGATATAATATTAAAGAGATACGTAATACAGGAGGACCATAAAATATGATAAAAATAGCTATTGATGCAATGGGTAGTGATAATAAAATTAATGTAGAAACTGAAGCAGTGATGCGGACTGTTTCTCAACTTAACGATGTGATTTTTTATGTTTTTGGTGATGAAAAGCTAATCAAAGAAAAGATAAAAACCCATGATAGAATTAAAATTATACATTGTGAAAGTGCAATTGATATAAATAGTGAGCCTGTAATTCAAATTCGAAAAAATAAAGAGGCTTCACTTGTAAAAGCATTGTATGCTGTTAAAGATGGAACTTGTGATACAATTATTTCAGCAGGTTCAACGGGTGCTGTGATTGCTGGTGGGCTATTAATTATTGGAAGAATAAAAGGTATTAAACGCCCTGCTTTAGCACCAATAATTCCTTCCATGTCAAATAATAAAAAAGTATTATTAGATGTAGGTGCAACTGATGAGGTGAAAGATATCTATTTACTTCAAAATGCTAAAATGGGCATTGAATATACAAAAGTTTTAGGTGAAGAAAATCCTAAAGTTGCACTTCTAAATATTGGTACGGAACAAAAAAAAGGTACATTGACTTATCAAACTGTTTACAATCAGTTACTAACTGATAATTCAATAAATTTTATTGGTAATATTGAGGGAAGGGATATTTTATCTACTGATGCAAATGTTATTGTTACAGACGGTTTTAGTGGAAATATTGCTTTGAAAACTTTGGAAGGTACTGCTATCACAATTTCTTCTATTCTCAAAAAAACTTTAAAAAGTAGTGTGAAAAATAAGTTTGCAGGATTATTGATTAAGGAAGATATTAAGAAAGCATTTAAAATGTTTGATCATCATGAAGTAGGAGGGTCTTTATTAATTGGTTGTAAGAGTACGATTGTAAAAGCTCACGGAGCTAGTACAGGCTATTCTTTTAGTCAAGCTATAAAATTAGCATATAATCTTGAAAAACATAATATAATAAAAAAGATTGAAGAGGTAATATGATGAAAAGTTATTTAATAAAGTTTAATATTAATTATCATAATTTAGAAATATATAAAACTGCATTAACTCATCCATCATATGCTCATGAAAACCCTAAAGTGAAAATTCATAATCAGCGTCTAGAATTTTTAGGAGACGCTGTGTTTGACTTAATATTAAGTCAATATTTTTATAATAATTATTCTTTTGATGAAGGAGAAATGACAAAGTTAAGGTCAATATATGTTTGTGAAAAGGCTTTATCCTTATATGCTATTGAGATTGGACTTGACCAACATATTTTAGCAGGAAAAGGTGAAAAATCAGACTTAAAAAAAGCAGTTATTGCAGATGCTTTTGAAGCTTTTATTGCAGCTATTTATTTAGATAGCGGGATTTTGGAAGTTGAGAAATTTTTTTCAAATTATATTGTTCCAATTATTTCTTCAAATAAAATAAATATTGAAGATTATAAATCTAAGTTACAAGAATTTGTTCAAAGTGATAAAAGGACATTAAGTTATAATTTAGTTAAACAGGAAGGTCCAAGTCATAGCCCAATATTTTATATTGATGTCTATATGGATGATATTATATTAGGTAGTGGTGTTGGAAAGAGTAAGAAGATAGCTGAACAAGATGCGGCAAGGGTAGCTTTAAATAAAATGGCAATGATAGGGGAAAATAATGTATTTAAAAAGAATTGAAACTCTAGGGTTCAAATCATTTGCTGATAAGACTGTTATAAATTTTAATGAAGGTGTAACAGGAGTTGTTGGGCCAAATGGTAGTGGTAAAAGTAATGTTGTTGATGCTGTAAGGTGGGTTTTAGGAGAACAATCTGTTAAACAATTACGTGGTGGAGCTACGATGACAGATGTTATTTTTTCTGGGAGCAAATCTAGAAGCGCACATAGTTATGCTTTTGTAACGTTAGTACTTGATAATTTTGATAGATTTGTTAATTTAGACTATAATGAGATTGAAATTACTAGAAAAGTTTACCGTAATGGAGAAAGCGAATATTTATTAAATGGGGCTAAATGTAGACTTAAAGATATTAATGATTTAATGATGGATACAGGACTAGGTAAAGAGTCATTTAACATTATTTCTCAAGATAAAGTACAAGCACTTTTAAATAGTAAAGCAGAGGAAAGAAGATATATTTTTGAAGAAGCAGCGGGAGTTTTAAAATACCGTAAACGTAAAGAAAGTGCTGAAAGAAAGTTGAAATCAACATCAGAAAATTTAATTCGTGTAAGTGATATTTTATTAGAATTAAATAAGCAAATAAAACCGTTAGAAAAACAAAGTATAGATGCAAAAAAGTATTTAACAATTAGTGAAGAATTAAAAGGGATTGAAATTGCGCTAATTGCTCAAGAAATTTATTTGTTGAATGAAAAATTCAAATCATTGAATACAAATAAATCTTTAATTAATGATAGTTTAGTAAGTAAGAATAACGAAGAATTTAAACTTGAAAAGCAAATAGAGAATTTAAATGATAATGTTTTGAAAATAGAGAAAGATTTAGAATCAAACAATTTAAAGTTTATTGAATTATCTGATCTTATAAATGAAGCAAAAATTGAAAAAAAAGTATTTGATGAAAGAAGGAAATATAGTAATAAAAAAAATAAGGTAGATTCAAATCGCAGTTTACTAATAGAGCGTGAACTTGAAATATTGACAAGAATTGAGAATGAGAAATTAAGATTGTCTGCTATAGAGAATGAAAAACAGAAGCTAGAGTCTGTTTATTCAAATTCTGATAATAATCATAGTAAATTATTACAAAAACGACGCAACATAAGAGATGATTACGCTAATTGTGATTCAAAAATGATTTTAGAAAAGTCTAAAATTAATGATTTTGAACATAATAATAAAAGATATTTATTTAGTGGTGTTTCCGCAGTATTAAATTCTAATGTTCTTATGGGTATAATTGGTATTGTTTCAAATGTTGTAAGTTTTGATGATATGTACGCAAAAGCTATGGATTACGCTTTTTCTGCAAGTAATCAATATGTTATATGTGAAACAAAAAAAGATGCAAAAAAAGCAATAGAATTTTTAAACAAGTATAAAAAGGGGCGTGCTACTTTTATGCCACTTGATAATATTCATAGTTCAAAAAATAAATTTGATTTTTCAAGTTATAATAATATATTTGGTTTTGCTGATGATTTTGTTACTTGTGATGATAAATACAAAGTTGTTATTAGTAGTTTAATTGGTAATGTGGTAATTGCTAAAGATTTAGATGCAGCAAACAAATTTTACAAAAATTGTAATAAATTTAGGATTATTACTCTAACTGGGGAGATTATTAATCCTAGAGGAAGTATAACAGGTGGTGAAAACTATAATAATAAAAAAGGCTTTTTTACGGCAAGGCATGAATATGAATCTAGCAAAAAAGAATTAGAAAATTTAGAAGAAAAATTAAAGGAATTATCGCAAGATGATTTGAGTGTTAATAAAGAGATATCAAATAGTGAAGAAAAATTGTATAAATTGAAAATTCAAGTAATGCAAGTAAATGAGAATTATAAAATAATCAGTCAAAACTTAGAAGATCTTAATATTACTATTAATGATATAAATAATGAATTAAATAGTTTATCTAAATTATCTAATAATCAAGCAGAGGAAGAAGAAAGAAGAATTGTTAATTTAATAAAGCAATATCAGGAAGAATTATCTGAAATTAGTTCTTTTATTGATAAGAATAAATTTGATAAAGCAAGTATAATGGTTAATTTAGATGAAACTAGAGATAATTATAAAGCTTTATTAATTGAAATTAAAAAAGATCAAGATCAAGTAAATGATATCAATGTTTCTCTTGGTGAAATTAATGTAAAACTTGATATTAATTTAAATACTTTAAATGAGGTTTATGAATTGACATTTGAAAGTGCTTTTGAAAATCATCAATTAAATATTGATATAGATTCAGCAAGAACAAAAGTTAAACAATTGAAACTTGAGATTAAGCCACTTGAACATTGTAATTTAAACGCTATTGAAGAATATAAAATTGTTAAGGAAAGGTTTGACTTTCTTACTCTACAAAAAAACGATATCTTAAAAGCAAAGAATGAGTTAGAGGATATTATTACAGAGCTTGATAATACTATGAAAACACAGTTTAAATCAACTTTTGATGAAGTAAGTAAACAATATTCAATTATGTTTAAACAATTGTTTGGTGGTGGTGATGCAAAATTATCTTTAACAGATAACAGGAATTTATTAACAACTGGGATTGAAATTATTGCTCAGCCACCTGGAAAAAAATTGCAGCATTTAACTTTGCTTAGTGGTGGAGAGAAAGCACTGAGTACTTTGGTTTTACTTTTTGCTATTATTAAAGTAAGACCTGTGCCATTCTGTATTTTAGATGAGGTTGAAGCTGCACTTGATGAAGCCAATTTATCACGATTTGCTAATTTTTTAGAAGGCTTCAGTAATTATATTCAGTTTATAATTATAACTCATCGTAAAGTAACTATGAAGAATGCTGATGTATTGTATGGTGTTACAATGCAAGAATCAGGAGTAAGTAAATTTGTAAGTGTTAGATTAAATGAAGCAAGTGAAATGATTGGAGGTGCTAAATAATGGGAATTTTTAATAAAATAAAAAATATATTCAAATCTGAAAATTTGGATAAATATGATAATGCGCTTTCTAAATCAAGAAATAATTTGAGTGATGCATTATTAAAGTTAAGTAATAAATATAAGGCAATTGATAATGATTATTTTGATGAATTAGAGGAAATTTTGATAACTAGTGATGTCGGTGTTAATACTGTAATGAAGCTTGTTGATAAATTAAAATTAAGAGTTGTTAAAGAAAACCTAGAAAATATAGATTTAATGAATGAAATAATTGTGGATGAACTATTCTTAACATATGTTGGAAATGATGCACTTGATTCCTCAATTTCTTTTAACGAAAGTGGATTAAATGTTATATTGGTTGTTGGAGTTAATGGTGTTGGAAAGACAACAACTATTGGTAAATTAGCTAATAAATTCAACTTAGAAGGAAAGAATGTTGTACTTGCGGCGGGAGATACATTTAGAGCCGGTGCTACAAAGCAATTAAGTTTGTGGGGAGAGAAAACAGGTTGTCACGTAGTTGTTGGGAAACCAAATCAGGATCCATCTAGTGTAATATATGATAGTTTGGACTTTAGTTTAAAAAACAATGCTGATGTTTTAATATGTGATACTGCTGGAAGACTACAAAATAAAAATAATTTAATGCAAGAACTTGAAAAAATTAAGAAAGTTATAGGTAGAGTTGTAGATGATGAGTTTCAAGAAACTTTACTAGTTATTGATGCAACAACAGGCCAAAATGGAATTAATCAGGCTAAAGTTTTTAGCGAAGTTACTGATGTAAATGGAATTATATTAACAAAATTAGATGGAACTAGCAAGGGTGGAATTGTTCTTGCAATTAAAGAACTAGTTAATATACCAGTTAAATATGTTGGCCTTGGAGAAGGTATTAATGATATTGAAGAGTTTGACATTGAAAAATATATCTACGGATTATTTAATAATTTATTTTGATTAGGAGATACTATGGAATCAATTAAGACAATCTACAAAATTGGAAAGGGTCCAAGTTCGTCTCATACTATTGGACCGGATATAGCAATTAGGAAATATTTAGCTGAACATGATATCGATTTTTGTGAAGTAATTTTATATGGGTCACTAGCACTCACTGGAAAAGGGCATTTGACTGACTTTGTTATTAGTGATGCACTTAATGAATTTGGTGTTAAGCATGAAATTCACTTTGATTTTAATACTAGTGAAAAAGATTTGAAACACCCTAATACATTTAAAATTAAGGGTTACAATACAGAAAAATTAGTTGAATCATGGACTGTTTTTAGTGTTGGAGGAGGAAATATTATAATTAATAGCAATGATAATATTTCAAATGAAGATGTATACCCACATAGTTTATTTTCCACTATAAGATTATATTGTGAAGAAAATGGACTGTCTTTGGTCGAATATGTTAATAAATATGAAAAAAATATTGATGAGTATTTAGAAAATATATTAAAGCATATGCTCGAATGTGTTGAGCGAGGGTTAAATTTAGAAGGGGTTATCCATGGAGAACTTAATATAAAAAGAAGAGCGAAGACATTGTTTGAAAATTCAAAAGATGATATAGATTTAAAACTAACTGCTTATGCATACGCTGCAAGTGAAGAAAATGCTACAGGTGGGACTATAGTTACCGCTCCTACATGTGGAGCATGTGGAATTTTGCCAGCAGTATTATATTATTATAAAAATGACTTAGGGTATGACAATAAATTACTTGTAGATGGTCTTAAGGTTGGGGGTATTATAGGAAGTTTAATTAGAGAAAACGCAAGTATATCTGGTGCTGAAGCTGGATGTCAGGCTGAAATTGGATCAGCAACATCTATGGCAGCAGCAGCAATAGTTTTCTTAAATTGTAAAAACTCCACATTACAACAACTTGAGTCAGCTGCTGAAATAGGTATGGAGCACAACCTTGGGTTGACTTGTGATCCTATTTTGGGGTATGTTCAAATACCGTGCATTCAACGTAATGCTATAGGAGCTATTAAAGCAAATACTGCAGCTAAAGTAGCACAAATTGCTTCTGAAATGGAGATAGTTGATTTTGACACTATTGTAAAAGTTATGTATGAAACAGGTAAAGATATTAATTCAGGATATCGCGAAACAAGTATTTTAGGACTAGCAAAGTACTTTAAAATAAATAAATAAATGTAGAAAGGAGGGATTTTTATGAAAATGGTACTAATTGATGGAACAAATTTAATTTTTAGGTCTTTTTATGCAACATCACATAGAGGTGTTTTTATGACAACATCGGATGGATTACCAACTAATGCATTATATGGTTTAGTTAATATGTTAAATAAAATAAAAAAGGAAGAAGAAGCGGATTATTTTATTGTTGCTTTAGATGAGGGTAAAACTTTTAGACATCAAATTTATGATGATTATAAGGCTAAAAGAAAATCTACTCCAAATGAGTTAATTGTTCAATTACCATATGTTAAACCGATTATAGAAAGTTTAGGTATGGTTTGGCTTACTAAAGATAATTATGAAGCAGATGATATTGTGGGTAGTATTGCCAATAAATTTAAAAAATCAACAGATATTTTAATTATAAGTAGTGATAAAGACTACTTACAGTTAATTGATGATCGTGTATGTGTGAAGTTATTAAAAACAAAAGATTATATTTTGTATAATAAGAGTAAACTTTATGAAGATTATCAACTAACTCCAGAACAAATAATTGATTATAAAGCACTTGAAGGTGATAAGAGTGATAATATTCCAGGTGTATTAGGGGTTGGGGATAAAACTGCCAAAAGATTAATTAAAGAGTACGGAAGTATTGAAAATATTTACTTAAATATTGATAATATAAAGGGAAAACTAAAAGAAAAACTTATAAATGATAAAGAAAACGCTTTTTTTTCCAAGCAATTAGCAACTATTTATACAAAAATAGATTATTCATTAGATGATTTTGTTCAAAAAAATAATTTAGAAAAAACAAAAAAAATATATAAAGAGTTAGAATTTAACTCTTTATTAAAAAAGATGGAGAAAACAGAAGAAAAACAAATTGAGTTTAGTTATACAAATAAACTTGAAGATGTTATTGAAGATAATTGTTTTATTTTATTTGATTTTTTTGGCAAAAACATTAATAATTTAGAATTGATTGGTCTTTCCCTTTATACGAGTAAAGGAATATTTTATATAAAACATGAATCTTGCAATAATCTAGAAATTATATTTAATTTTAATTTTGTTACATACGACTTTAAAAGTGCCTTTTACTATTTTTATAGTAAATACAGGAAGGAATTGAAATGTAGGTTTGATTATAAACTAGCATTGTATCTGTTGGATAAAAAACCTAATATTGATACTGAAACTTATAAGATAAATAAAGGAGATGAATTATCGCATTACTCTGATGTATTAAAATACAGTAATAATATTATGTCAAATGAAACAATTTATGGTAAGAATGCAAATTATAAATTACCAACTGATGATAGTGTTATCCAAAATAGTGTCAAAAAAGTTGTTTTTATGCAAATGAATTATAATTTTTTAATTGATGAATTAGATGTTTTAAATTTAGATACTTTATATTATGAGATTGAATTACCTTTATCTATAATCCTTGCGAAAATGGAATATGAAGGAATTAGAGTTGATGTTAATGTATTAAAAAAAATGAGTGCTGAAATAAATACTTCATTAAATAATCTTAGCAAGGCTATTTATGAATGTGTAGGATATGAATTTAATATTAATTCATATTTAGAACTTGGTAAAGCACTATTTGATGATTTAAAAATTCCTTATCCAATTAAACATAAGGAAAATACAAGTTATAAAACTGGTGAAGAAATTTTAGACATGATTAAGGATATCAATCCAGTTATCAATAAAATTATTGAGTATAAAACCTTAAAAAAATTAGACTCAACATATTTGTTAGGATTACAAAAACATATTAAAGATGACGACAAAATCCATACTGTTTTAACGCAAACATTAACTAAAACAGGACGAATAAGTTCGCTTGAACCTAATTTACAAAATATTCCAATAAGAACAGAAATTGGAAGAAAGATAAGAAAAGCATTTGTTGCAAAAAAAGGGAATGTATTATTAGCTTTTGATTATTCACAAATTGAGTTAAGAGTGCTTTGTCAAATGTCAAAAAATAAACACTTAATTGATGCATTTAATTCTGATGAAGACATTCATAAAAAAACTGCAAGTGCAATGTTTGATGTTCCAGTAAATTTAGTTAGTGATGATATGAGAAGACAAGCAAAAGCAATAAACTTTGGTATAATTTATGGAATGAATAGTTATGGATTAAGCAAAAATTTGGATATAAGTGTTAAAGAAGCTAGTGATTTTATCTCAAAATATTTTAAATCATATTATGGGATAGAACAATATCTAGATTCTTTGATTTCAAATGCTACGCTATTTGGATATAGCAAGACTATGTTTAATCGTATTAGGTATATTGATGAATTAAAAAGTTCTAATTGGAATAGTAGACAATTAGGAGAGAGAATTGCGATGAATACACCTATTCAAGGTAGTGCTGCTGATATAATAAAGATTGCTATGGTCAAAGTAAATCAAGCATTCAAAGACAAAAATATTGTTGCTAAAATGATTTTGCAAGTCCATGATGAACTTATTTTTGAATGTAATGAAAATGATGTTGAAGAAGTTATTGAAATTGTTGTTAAATGTATGAATGAATCACATTCAATAGGAAATATTATTAATAATTTTGAAGTAGAATTAAAAGTTGGATATAAATATGGTCAAAATTGGTATGATGCAAAGTAGGTGATAATATGCCAGAACTTCCAGAAGTTGAAACAGTTAAAAATACTTTAAAAGAGTTTTTACTGCAAAGAACTATTAAAAATATTAATATTAGATATAGCAAAATTATTAGAAATATTACTGAAGAAGATTTTTGTTACAAATTAATTGAAAAAAAAGTAACTGACATTAACCGAATTGGTAAATATTTGATAATAGAGCTTGATGATATTGCATTAATTACTCATTTAAGAATGGAAGGAAAATTTTATTATAGAAATGAGTGTTTTCTAAGTAAACATGATCACATTTGTTTCCAATTAGATAATAATATGTTTTTAGTATACAATGATACAAGAAAATTTGGAACGATGAATATAGAAACTTTAAATAGTATCACTAACGTTAATTATATAAAAAAACTTGGGCTTGAACCAAGTGATAAAAGATTAACAAGTGAATATTTATTTGATAAAATTTCTAACAAAAAAATTGCAATAAAAACAGCATTACTAGATCAAACTATTATTAGTGGTTTAGGTAATATATATGCTGATGAAGTTTTGTTTGAAAGCAAAATATATCCAACTACAAAATGTTGTAATATTAGTCATAATAATTGCAAATCTATTATTGAAAATGCTAAATTAGTTGTAGATAAAGCAATTAAAGCAGGTGGAACAACAATTAAAAGTTATACGTCAAGTGAAGGCGTGCATGGTAAATTTCAAAATTACTTGAATGTACATACCAAAAATAATTGTGCAGTATGTGGAGGAGAAATAACTAAAATTAAAGTTAATGGAAGAGGGACTTATTATTGTAAAAAATGTCAGGGGTGATAAAATGAAAATTGCAGTTACGGGAACTATTGGAAGTGGTAAAACAACAGTAATAAATTATATTAGTAGTATGGGTTACAATACTTTTGACTGTGATAAATATGTTCACCTGCTATTAACAAAAAAAGAAGTTAAGGAAGAAGTTAGCCAATATTTTGATTGTATTGTAAATGGTGAAGTAAACAGAAAAATACTTGGTGAAATTGTTTTTAATAATAAAATAAAATTAGATAAATTGAATTCTATTATTCATCCGCTTGTAAAAAAACAAATTGAAACACTTTCTGAATGTACTTTTGTAGAAATACCGCTTTTATTTGAGTCAAATATGGAATATTTGTTTGATATAATTATTTGTGTGTATAGCGATGATGATATTGTTGTTAATAGACTAAAAATTCGTAATGATATGGAAAAAGATGAAGCAAATAAACGAATGTCATTACAATTTGATAAAACTATAAAGAAAAGTAAGAGTAATTATGTTATAATAAATAATGATACATTGCAATGCTTATATGAAAAAATTGATGTAATTTTAGGGAGGATAAAATGTTAAATAACAGTTCAAAATACAATGTCATAAGTAGTCATATTTTTAATTCAGATGATTATATTTCTATTTCAAAATATTATCAACCAGTAATTGGACCTGTTTCAACATTGTTGTATATATCTTTGCTAAATGAAATTAACAATGAAGAATTAACAAAGCAAAATTCTATCAGCAAACTTCTTTTGTATGTTAACACAAGTATAGATAAAATTCATTTTGCTTTAAAAGTTTTGGAAAAAGCAAAATTAGTTACAATTTACAAAGCATTTAGTGAAGATATATTTATAATTGAAGTTCAGAAACCATTGAGTAAAGAAAAATTTTTAGCTGATATAAATTTAAGTAAGTTATTAGCTGATCACTTAGGAGAACAATATTTTCTTGAACTTAGAAATGAAAAATTTATTAATTTAGTTAATTTGAAAGAGTATTCTAAATTAAATTTTAATAGTGACATAGAAAATAAAGGTGATGATCCTTATTTAAAATATTTCAAAAAACTAAATTTAGATAACGATATTTCAGAAATTGAAGAGATTTCAGAAATTGCAAATATTAATAAAATCACCAAAATTGAAATTGATTCTATTTTACCAATTTTGGTTAATGAAAATGTTATTGATCTGGAAAAATTTAAGAAAGCAATTCAAATAATAAAAAAAGATGATTATAACAAAATTAAAACAATTACCAATAAGAAAGAAGCACTTGATACATTTGATAATTATGATAGTGAAACTTATTTATCAGTGCGTAGCAATGGAAGAACTCTGTCAAGCTATGAGAAAAATTTGATTTTTATACTGCGAAATGAATATAGGCTTGTAGATTCAGTTATAAATGTTTTGATTGATTATGTTTTATTAACAAATGATAAAAATTTAACGAAAAACTATATATTGACAATTGCTGCAAGTCTTTCAAGGAAGAATTTTACCAAATCATTACAGGCTATGAAATATATCAAAGATTATGGTAAAAGAATGCAACATAATAAAAATATAGATGGAAAGATTGTTCCAGATTGGCTAAAAAAAGATCTTGAAATTAACTACAGTGATGGTGATACTACGAAAGTTGATGATAAATCAAAATCACCAATTAATCCAAATGATGATAGTAGTGTAGAAAAAATAAATATAAAGGAAGATAGTTTTGATATTTTTTCTAACTTTGAAGGAGTTTAATAATGAAAAAATTGTTAGATGATTTTGATTTTGATAAAGTTAGTAGTGATTTAATTGCAAAGTTTAAAACTAAGATGCTTGATAAAGATTTTTTGAAATATGTAAACGAGTTAGATCATAGTGATTCATATTTATTTATTAATGAAATAGAAAACTCAATCTTAGAAAGAAGAAATTGTATCGATTGTAAAGGCCTTAGTGAATGTAATAATTTAGTTAAAGGTCATAAATATTTTGTAAAAAACGTTAATAACAAAATTATTGAATATTATAAAACATGTGAATTTTCTAAAAAGAAAGAATATTTACAAAATATTTCAACATATAATTCTATAAAAAGTGTAAATTTTGACATTAAAGAACATAATTTTTATCACGCAAAAGAACGAGATGAAATTATGAAATATATGAGTACTATCTTAAATAACGATTTGTTAATAAACAAAGGTATTTATTTATCGGGTTCATTTGGAGTAGGCAAAAGTTATATAATGAGTCTTTTTGTAAAATCTTTGGCAAAAAAAGGCTATAAATGTGCTTATATTTATGTACCACAATTATTAGTAGAATTAAAAACTGAATTTAATAGTAATAGTCAGTCAATACTTGATGATATTAAAAGAAAAGAGGTATTGATTTTAGATGATATAGGGGCAGAAAAAGTTTCTGAATGGTCGCGTGATGAGATTCTTGGGACTATTTTACAGTATAGAATGGATAATAAATTATTTACTTGTTTTTCAAGTAACTACTCTATTTGTAATTTATTAGAACACTATAATAATGATAAAAAGTTAGTTAATTCTAGAAGAATTGTAGATAGAATTGAATACTTATCAAAAGAGTTTAAATTGGTTGGAGAAAACTATCGGAAGTAAAAAAATCATAAAATAAATTTATGATTTTTTTATTTCAATACTTTATCTATTGTTTGGAAATTTTTGTACATTATTTCGTTGTATCTAAGTCCATTATTATAATCTTCTACAGATTGAACTTCAAGTAAATCAAAATAATTTTTTGCATTAGGATCGGATGTTGATATTCTTAATGAATCATTAACTGTTATATATTGTTCTATCCTATTTGTATGTTCTATATCATTAGGGTCTAAATAAATATTTTCAATATAATGAATTTTGTAAATATTTAATTCTAAATTGTCAGAAACAATCATATTATTAATTGAACTTGAACTAATACCTTCAATATTTGCATAAAGAGAGTCTAAATCGAACATTAATTGCTCAAAATTTTCTTCAAAGAAATCTTTTTTTGATGGCATCGTTTTTACTAACAATTCATATATTTCGACACTTACATTTTGCATTTCAATTGGACTTAACCAAAACATTTCTAGTTCTTGTGTTGTTTTTAATTCATTTTTAATTTTATCATTAACTGTTTGATTGTCATATGATAATCCCATATTTTTTTCTACACTACT
>JBKEDG010000010.1:0-2038 GCA_047975285.1 Bacilli bacterium
ACGGACTATATAAAAACTCACTAGGTATACTAGGCAAATGTGACTTATCCCATTTTTTATACTTTTCATCATAAGTTTCTGTACTTGCAAGTCCAACTAAATGACCCACACACCAAGAAATGATATAACCATTGCCCTCAATATACCCATCTTTTCTATTTGTAGCACCTAATACATTTCCTATTGCTTGTGCCACCGACGGTTTCTCAGCTATAACTAATTTACTCATAATTTTTCCTCCTTAAACGCAAAAAAGCAACCGAATTTTTCGATTGCTTTTTATAATTAATTTTCTATTTTTATTTACATTTCGCTTTTAGTGTATCTAATATTAGCAACAACAACTTCTTTGCTATCTCTATTAATTCTATAAATAATAGTAAAATTCTTTACAAATATTTGTCTATAATCTTTACTTGAATAAGTTCCAGTTCTTCTTTTACTACCTCGATATGGTATAAACTCTAGTGAAAAAATAGCTTTTTCCAAATCGTCAACAAGATTAATAGCAGATTGCGTAGATTGTAGTACATCTGAAATATAATAATATATTTCATCTAAATTTCTATAGACTTTAGGAAGTATTTTCAAATTATATTTATCCAAAATGTTTTCTCCTTAACGAAGAAAGAGCCTCCCTAGCATCGTAAATTATACCAGTTTCTTCAAATTCTTCTTCAGCTTCTGCAATTTCTCTGTCTATTTCATTTTCACTAATTAAATTTTCGTAAGCTGCAATACTCATAACAACTAAATCACCATAACCATTTTTAGTTATAAATATCGGCTCATTTTTAGAATGACATAGTTCAGAAATTTCATTTGTATTTCTTAAGTCTGTAATAGGTTTTATTTGTGGCATAACATAACCTCCTTATTGTTATAATCTTTATAGGCTAGTTGATATTTAACAACTAACATAATTGTATATTATTATAACATTATTATGCTCATTTTTCAATAAATTTACTAACTTTCACAATTAAGGTCATTTGTAAAAGTAAGTTCTACGATGGAAGTATCATTTACTTTCATATAAGCGTTTTGAGTTGAATTTTCTTGTAATGTATAATTTTGTTGTGTTTGAACTTCTCGAACTAAATAATGTCCTGCCTCAAGTACAGTAATAACTATAATCCCACTTTCATCGTTGGTATATCTTCCGATAGTAGTTCCGTTACTTCCACTTATCCCTTCAGAAACTTGTACAACTTCAAAAACTGCTCCCTCTAACAAATTTCCGTTTGTGCTATCAACTTTCTTGATTACAAGGCTATCGAGGGGATAATTAATAACAGGTAATGAATTATTATTAAGGACTGTTCCTTGTAAGCTAGAATTAAGATAAGAATATCCACTGTCTGCTTTAGCTGTTCCACTAAATGAAGTTTGTCCGTTGTCATTTCCTCCAGTAACTTTGACTTTTAAAGAAGATAAATTTTTATCTTCTTTAAAAATTGTAAAATCACATTCCTTATTTTTACAGTAATATACTGTTGGACTTTCCAATAAATCACCTTTGCATTTTGGACAATCTCCAACTTTTATATTTTGATTATCAGAAGCAAATTTGTTTTCTTTGTATTTGTCAACTGAAATTTCCTCTATATTCTAATCCAAAAATCCTCTAGTAAAGATAAAAAAATTATTGCTCTTCTAACCAAAGCTGAGTCTCTTTTAATCTGTAAGAATTACCTTTCATATTCACGATATAGGACTTATGAGTAAGCCTGTCTATCATAGCAGCTGTCATTACTGGGTCTTTAAATATTTCATCCCACCTTTCAAAATATAAATTCGTGGTTATTATTGTAGATTTTCTTCCTGCTCTTAGTGAAAGATAAGTAAATAGTAGTTCTGAAGCTTCTTTATCAAAAGAAATATATCCTAATTCGTCGGCTCTTATTAAATCATATTTTTAAAACCTTTTTTCAAAGGCTCTCAATGTCTTGTCTGATCTGCTTTCTTTTAATACATGTACTAATATTGGTATTGTTGTAAATAGTACCGGATATCCACTAGTTCAATCCTTGATGCC
>JBKEDG010000011.1:0-85636 GCA_047975285.1 Bacilli bacterium
TACTTAGGATTTTTATCAGGGCTAAATAAAAGTAATGATCAAGAAATAATTCAAATTTGGCATGCAAATGGTGCTATAAAAAAATTTGGTCTTGAGGCTAATCAAAATAAAGCAAGGTCGAACAGTGCAATATTAAGATTCAAAAAAGTGTATAGCAAAATTGATACATACGTCGTTGCATCGGATGAGATGGAACAAATTTTTAGAAGAAATTGGGATGCATCGGCTAAAAAATTTTTAAAATTTGGATACTATGGAATCGATAAACTACTTGATAAAAATAATATAAAAGAGTGTGTAAATAAGATACTTAAACAGTATCCAGTGATATTAAACAAGAAAGTATTACTTTATGCACCAACATATAGAGAAGATAAATTTAATGGTTTAGACATAGAATCATTAAGTGAAAAAATATCAAAAGATTATATAATTATTGTAAAATATCATCCTCATATGAAAATTAGAAAATTTTCTAACTTAAAAAATGTTATTGTATTAGATGGTGATAAAGTAATAACCGATTTTTTGCCTATAGTTGACTGTTTAGTCACAGATTACTCTTCAACAATTTTTGAATATTCAATAATCAGTAAAACAAAAAAAATCTATATATATGCAGATGACTTTATTAAGTATAGTCAAATAGTTGGTCTTGAGGATTGGTTTTATAAATTCTATGATTGTTATAGGGTTTTATCTGTTGATGATTTATGCGATAAATTAATTAATGGTGGTAATTTTGATGATAAATTGTTTAATTCAATTTGGCATATGTATAACAAAGGAATTACTGATGAAAGTATTTGTAATTATCTAACTAAATGTAAAATTGACTAATAAGTTAGACTGTATATGCCGTTTAAAAAGGATATAACTTACAGGTTATATCCTTTTATTAAAGTTAGACATTTTATTATTAAAATATATACTATTTGTAATGTAAACAATAAATATTAATGCTGAAAAAATTGAATTAGTCCAGTTAGTTCCTTGGTAAGTTGTAAAGATGCTAATAATATTTTTTTCCAACAAATAAAATTATAGCACGTATAAGCATATCACCTCCACCTTTAATAAAATATAACCGTTTTAAAAGCACGTTTTTTACTAATTTCCTTTTGGGATACACACACTTCTTGTATTTACAAGTTTACGACTACTTGTTGAAGTAGTATAGTAATATCGGTTATTATTTTTCGCTGTAAAAGAATTAGAAGAATCATTTGCATTTATATTATTATTGATCCCCCCGAATATAATTGTTAATGTTGTTACAAATAAAATTGATTTTTTCATAAATGATCTCCTCTTATTATAATTTTTTATGGAAAAAAAGTATTTTATAGTACATAAATAAAATTGCTTACAAATAAGTTAATGTATAAAACTTACAAAAACTACTAACACAAAACTAATAACGTATTACTAAATATTTTATTTTTCCTATTTTCCGCCTTTCTTTTTATAACTAATTATAAAATTTAAGATAATTAAAAGTAAGCATTACATAACTATATTTTTACTATAAAAAAATGTATCATATTTTTTATGACTAGCAATAGTTATTTTGCATTATTACTAATAAAGTAAAAAATGCAAAAATTCTATTAATATGCTATAATTATGTATATAAAAATGGAGGTTGTTATGAAAAAGATATTGAAGTTATTTGTTATATTGATAGTAATATTTATCTTAATTGGATTTGCTTTTACAATAAGAACTATTACAAAAGTGTATAGAATTGATGAAAACAAAATAAATGATGATATTAATATTATTCATATATCTGATTTTCATAGTTTGAAAAAGTATCAAGAAGTCATTTATCAAACAATCAATGCTAATCCAGATTTAATTACTTTAACGGGAGATATTTATACAAATAGCGATAATTATGAAGAAACAGTAAACTTCATTCACGAATTAGTAGGGATTGCTAATGTTTATTATGTCAATGGAAATAATGATGTAACTACTAATAAATATAACAACTTTATCAATGAAATATCTAAATTAGGAGTAGTTGTTTTACAAGATGAAAAGATAGATATAACTATTAATTCTCAACAAATAAGAATAATTGGTTTGTCGGATAATCCATTTTCAACAATATTTAATGATAATCGCAGTAATGCCAAAGCAATTAGTAAAGTATTAGAAAAAAACATTAGTGAAAAACATTATAATATTGTGTTATCACATCGTCCTCAATACTTCACTCAATTTGTAGAGAGTGGAGCTGATATAGTATTAACTGGTCATACTCATGGAGGAATGGTCTTAATTCCTTTTATAAATCAAGGTCTTATTGCTCCAGATCAAGGGATTTTTCCAGAATATGATTATGGTAAATTTTCGAAAAAAAATACAACCATGATTATCAATTCAGGTTGTAAAACAGAGTATTATATTCCTAGATTATATAATCCTAAGGAAGTTGTAAAAATAGAACTTAGGTAAGTTACTCAGCAATTACTAATTCAATATTTAAGGCTTTTTCAACAACTTTTATTCCATCAATAGCTGCTGACATAATTCCACCTGCATACCCAGCACCTTCACCACATGGAATAATTCCTTTAATATTACTAAAGCAATTAGCATCTCTTAAAATTCTTATTGGAGAACTCGTTCTTGACTCAATTCCTGTTAAAATCGCATCATCTAAGTTAAAACCGTCAAATTTTTTATTGATACTTATAATTCCTTCCATTAACGATTCACTGACAAAATTTGGTAAAATATCGTGAAGATTAGCCATAGTGACACCAGGTTTATACGTAGGAGTGACTCCTTTAAAGCTTGTTGTTACTTTTTTGTTTAGGAAATCTTTCACAGTTTGGACAGGTGCAAAGTAATTGCTACCGCCCAATTTATATGCTGCTCTTTCAAGATTTTCCTGAAATTCCATACCACCTAGAGCATGTGTAGAACTAAAGTCAGAAGGATTGACATTGATAAGTAGTGCACTATTTGCATTTTCTAAATCTCGTTTACTATAACTCATTCCATTGGTAACAACACAATTTTCTTCACTTGTAGCTGCAACAACAACTCCCCCAGGGCACATACAGAAAGTATAAGCTCCTCTTCCATTGGATAGATTTGCCGTTAATTTATAGTCGGCAGCATCAATAACATTATTGCCATACTGAATTTTATTAATCATTGCTTGCGGGTGTTCAATTCTAACGCCAACAGCAAATGGTTTGGCAACTATATCCAAACCACGTTCATAAATAAGTTTAAAAGTATCTCTTGAACTATGACCAATAGCTAGGAATAAATGATTAGTAGCAAAACTTAAAGTTTTGCTGTTGTAAACAACTTCAATGTTTTTAAGTTTGTTGTCTACAATATTAATATTAGTAAGTTGGTGATTAAAGAGAAATGTAGTACCATTATTAATCAAAAACTTTCGCATATTCTTTAGGATTTTAATTAAAACATCTGAACCAATATGAGGTTTGGCATCATACATAATACTTTCATTAGCACCAAACTTAACTAAGTACTCTAAAACAATCTTGCTTCTTGGATTTTTAATCTGAGTAGTTAGCTTTCCATCACTAAATGTACCAGCACCACCTTCTCCAAATTGGATATTTGTATTTAAATCAAGTATTCCAGTTTTGAAAAACTTTGCAATTGTTTCTACTCTGGTATCAACATCACTACCACGTTCAATAATGATTGGCTTAGTTCCGCATAATGCTAACATAAGTGCAGCAAATAATCCACAAGGCCCACTTCCAACAATAATTGGCCTAGTTTTCAAACCAACATTAACTGGTTTTAACTTATATTTTTTAGCAATAGAAACATTCTTATGTTTTAGATACTTATGTTCGTTTTCAACATTTACTACAAGTGAATAAACGTAAAACATTTTAGATTTTCTAGCATCTAATGACTTTTTATCAATAGAATAATCAGTAAAGTTATTTGTTTTTAAAATTTTCTTACATTGATTTAACACATCATCAATAGTATGCTCCAAATCAACCTTTATATTAGTAATTTTTAACATCTTAGACTACAATTAGTGCAAAAAGACCCATTGCAAAACAATAGTAACTAAAATACACTAACTTCCCCTTTATCACAAGACTTCTAAACCATTTTGTCGCAAAATATGTTACTACTAGGGAAAATAAACAGCCAATAAATATTTTTATAAAGTTTTCATTAAATTTTACCTCATTAATTTTGCTAGCAAAAACTCCGACACTAACTGGAATATACATCAAAAACGAAAAGTCAAATGCAACTTGACGCTTTAAGTTTTTAAACATTGAACCTACTATAGTAGAACCACTTCTACTAATACCAGGGATTAGAGCAATTGATTGTGCAAATCCAATAAAAAATGAGTCCTTAATATTCATATCACTTATATCTTTAGTACCGTCAAATTTGCGAATAATGAATAGAAATAATCCAGTAACAAGCAACATAAGTCCAGTAGTTAATGAATTAGTAAAATATTTTTCAATCGTATCTTCAAATAACAGTCCAATTATAGCAGCTGGAATACTTGCAAAGAACACAAGGTAAAAATATTTAAAATCGTTATGGAATTTTTGGTCTTTTGTTTTAACATATTTTATAGTATTTGAAAATATACGACTTAATAACTTTCGATATATAAATACAATTGCTATTAAAGAACCAAAATTAAGAAACACTTCAAAAGTCAAATCATTATTTTCAAGCTTCATAAATTCTTGTAATATTTCAAGATGTCCACTTGATGAAATTGGTAATGGTTCTGTAATTCCTTGAATAATACCTAATATAATTGATTGAATATATGTCATTATTTATCCTCACTTAGCACATCATCAATTAATGGAAGCAATTCTTCATGGCCATAAAATGCGTCCTCTCCATCTATTTGATACGCTTTTAAAAAGTAGAATTTAGCTTTGTCAATATCCCCATTTGTACCAATACATTGACCAAGCCTTAACATCACAAATGAGCTATTCTCAACGTCACTATCTTTCAAAGCCTCAAAAAAATGGTTTAGGGCATTATCACAATCCTTTAATTTAAAGTAACTGTCCCCAATTGAAATTTGAATATCAGCAAAATATAAATCAAATGTATCATCATTAATATAGTTATTTGCTTCCTTATATTTATCTATTGCATCTAGATATGACTCTTCTTTAAAAAGTAGATCACCCTCATTAATAAGTTTTACAATTTTTTCTTTCATAATAACCTCCACAGACTCATTACTATTATAGCACATTACAAAACTACTTGTCGTTATTTTTATAATTATTACTATGTTTAATAAATCTTTCAATTTTAAAAATTTTTATTATATATTATTAAACTATAGACCATATTATAATATACAATAGAATCAGAAAACTTAAGTTATATTTATTAATAAAAATTAACAAATATAACATTTTTTATATTGTAAAAATGGGGGGGGTATTATAAACTGATAATGTATATTTGTACAAGATAGAACTAGATATTGGAGGGGTAATATGGTAAAAAAAATTACAAAATTGTTTGCAAGTATAATGTTAGTTTTAACACTATTTAGTGGTGGAATAACATCTACAAATGCAACAGAAATTAAAAAAGATGAAAGTAATAGTGAACAAAAGTCTGTTTCAAATGATGGAGCAGTTACTATTAACATACCTGAGTATGATGAAAGTGTCGGGTGGAAATTTGGATCAGTATATAATTTAGAAGTTATAGCAGATTTTGGAGATGATATAACAAGTGCAGGAAAAGAATTAGTAATAACTCTTCCTGATGGAATGACTTTTCATAGTATACCTGTAGTTAAAAACAAATATGACATAAGTGGTGTAGATAAAGCTATTTTAAATGAGCTGGGAGCATCTGATCCAATGACAACGGCAGTTGATAGTATTTCATTACCAAAATATGAAAAACATACAAACTCAACATTTGGAGAAGTTAAATATACGTTTCAATCAGGTGTGAAAATGATTGCGATTAACTTAAATGTAAGTGTGGATAATAAAAAAAATGCCAATGCAGGAACAATTTCTAATCCAATTATTGCAAAAGTAAATATGGCTGGAAATGAAATAGGGAGTGCTTCACAAGAAATTAAGACATCGTACGCTTGGTTTAGAAAGCCTCTATTCTACAAAATTAATGAAGGTACGTCAGTTATAATGCCTAGTACTGGTGAAAAAGAGTATGTTGCTGATGCGCCTATGAATGGGTTTATACACAAGGAAAGAGATTATGATGTATTTGTAAAAAAGGCTACTTGTTACTTTTATTACCCAGAGGGTGCAGAGTTTGTTTCTGGTAAAGGTGTAGATGATCCAGAAAATAATCGTATAATATCAACGTCTAATAACCCATATGAAGGGTGTATTGATGGTTTCACTACTATTGATTTTCCGAGTTTAAAGTTTAAATTCCCAGAGGGGACTCCACCGGGAGAATATACTTCAGCAGCAAAAGATTATGCTGAGTATGAATACTATGATGGAACTACTGGGACAGTGACAAGTCCTTACGAACCATACAAAATAGAAGTCGTAAATAAAGTAGAAAATAGTGTTGTCTTTAATCATTATGTCACAGGTGGATACGATAGTTCTATAGAAGATGATAGTTATTATAGTAACGGTATTTATACAAATCTGACTAATGATAAGCCGATACCAGTTACAAATCAGATACTTGAGTATGAATTTGATGAAAATATGGAAGTGGGTAGAATTGTATTTCCGACAGATCGCAAAATATTGGAAGCGGAGTATACAACCAATAAGAATTCAACTCCAGTTGATTTTGCAGATAAAATAGCTGGTAATGGTGCTTATATGCAAGTGAATACCTCTTCATTAAATCTAGCAGATGGAGAAATATTGACTTCTATTAAGGTTCATCTATCTGATATTGTTTCTGGATTTACTATTGTTGATAGTTTAAATAGAGCATCAGTACATTTTAGAATATTAAATGGGGTATCAAATGCATCGATGACATCATCAATATATGATAAAAATGATAAAGAAAATACTATTCAAACAAGCAATGTAACAGTTAAGGATGTAGCTAGCAGCAAAGAAACTAGTAGTAATAGTTCTGTAAAAATTACTAATAATGCAACAGTCGTTAGTAGTATAATAGCAGGAGATAGTCTTGATTTTGAAGGAACTATTAAACTGCATCGTAACTTTTATGGAAATACTTTAGCGATGAATGCTCCTGAGATTTACCTTCGTGAAATGGAAGGGTTTACTCTTGGGATTGATGATTTAAAGTTAAAAGATCAAAATGGAAATGATGTAGAGTATGAAGTAAAAGAACATACTGGAACTGACGGAAGTAAAATATATAAAATCATAACTACAAAAGATACCTCAATTGGTTTTTGGTTTAATGGGAGAGAAAAATATTTAAAAATATCATTGCCTATCTCAACAGATATCAAATTGACAGGAAGTTACAATAATAGAGATTTTATTGCTTTTGGAGCTAAAGGATTCAACTTTGCCCATGATTCAATAAATCAAAAGAGTTTAGTGGATTATATTGATTTTGATGGAGACAAAAATACAAATGAGCGAATTAATAGTGTTATGTCCAGTGGTTTTGTAGTGTTGGAAAACAAGAATGTACTAGTAGAAACATTTTTAGCATTAGAAGGAGAAGAACCAAAGGGATCATATGTAGAAGGTAATGATGAAACAGTTGCATACTTCACACCAGGAACCGACGCAAGTTATAGTGTAAATATAACAAATAATGGAGATAGTGCAGCAAGTAAATTCAGTGCCTATGTACCAATACCAGATACTGGAGATAGTTTTGGGAAAGCCTTTCAAAGTGAACCATTTAAGTGGGATTTAACACTAACAGATGGACTTAGTGATGTAGATGGTTTTGAAATATATTATGGAGTGGGGCTAAATGAATCAACATTCCAAGGAACAAGTAATTACTATACTTTATTAGACCTAATGTTAGCAGGACATACATTAGAAGATGTAAATATGGTCAAAATCGTTGGAACGGAGCCATTTGCACCAGGAGCAAGTGTAAAAATCAAAGTACCATTAGTAGTAGATGAAACATTTGAAACAGCAACAAGTGGAGATAAGATTGGGAAGCGAAATGTCTATAACCCAGTGTATGAAGTAGAGAGTGAAACATTTGCAGGGGTACTAAATGGAACAAAAGTAGGGACAGAACTAGTTATAGCAGAAATAGGTGGACTAGTATTTATCGATAAAGATGGAGATGGACTATATAATAGTGCTCTAGGAGATAATGTAGTAGCAGATCACGAAGTAGAGTTATATGGATTAAATGAGACAAGTGGGAAGTATGAGCCAGTCTTAGATAGTGAAGGTAAACAGTATAAGGTAAAGACAGATAAAAATGGTGTTTACTTGTTTGACTATACAACAGGACTAGGATATGGTAAGTATGGAGTAAGATTTGTAGAAACTGGAGGAGAGTATCAGTATACAGCAAATGTAAATAAGGTAGGTAGTGAAAGTATCAATAGTGATGCAATCGTAGCAAATGACATACCAAATGCAGGAGATAAGTATAGAGGATGGGTACTAGGAATAGATGCAACAAGAGAAGAAGCAAAGACAATAGGAGTCGGATTCTTAAAGTATAATCCACCAGTAGATTTAAAAGTAAACTTAACAGATGATGTTGTAAGTGTAAAAGCAGGAGAAAGTATAGTTGTAAAACCAACAATTGAGCCCGATTTCTTTGAAACAATCAAAGCAACAGATGGATATAAGTGGGAATTGGTAAATGCAAGTGATAGTACGTATGTAAGTCTATCAAACGCAACAAGTAAAAATGTAATTGTAGTTGGACAAACAATGACTGCAAAGGATAAAATAGTAGAAGTAAAACTTACAATCAAAGATATCTATGGAACAGAGAAAAGTGATATAGTAAAAGTAAAAGTAACGCCAAATACACCAGCAGCAGTAAGTGGAGAAGAGATTGTAACATATGTAGAAGATGCAACGAGTATTGATTACAAGGATGGGGTAAGTGCAAAAGATGCGTATGGAGATGATATTACATTAACAGTAAGTAATATGAAGATAGATACGAGTAAGGTAGATACAAAAGAAGCAGGGACATATGAAGCAGTGTATAGTATTACAGATGCATATGGAAATATAGCAAAGTATAGTAGAAAAGTAAAGATAAATGGAGATGTAAAACTAGTAAGTGCTAATCAAAAGTATGAGTTAGAGAATAATGATGTGCTAAGTTTAGTAAAGACAAATGCAACAGCAAGTTACTTAAAAGCAAGTGATACAGTAGGAAGTAGTGCAGAAAAAGTAAACTTAGATGTAGAAACGAATGTAAAGAGTTCAAATACAGGAGTACTAGATTTAACTAAAGCGGGAGCATATAAAGTAGAGTATAGTGCAACAAATAGCGATGGTAAGAGTGCAAGTAATGAAGTAGTAGTAAATGTAATTGATAACTATACAAGTCAAAGTGTTAACTATGCACTAAGAGCAAGATCATATAGTATAAAGTTAAGTGAAGTAGATAAGTTTACAAAGTCAGAAGCAAAAAGTCTAGGAGAAGTGTTAGCATGGGATATGCAAACAGGAGATGACTTAACAACAGAAGTAGAACAGACAAGTTATGATAAGATATCGTCAGCAACAGAGTCAGGAGTCTATAAGTTAACATATAAGGTAATAAATGGGACAGAAGCATTAGAAAAAGAAGTAGTAGTACACGTATTAGGGGAAGATGATGTAGTGTCATCAGATAAGACAGTAGTGCTATATGCAAAAGACTATGTAATGAATTTAAAAGATGCAAGTGGATACACAAGTAGTAAGGCCATAGTAGCAAGTAAGACAAAAGCAGTAGAGTTTGAAAGTGGAAAAGACTTAGGAAGTGATAAGTTAAGCGCTGATGTAAGTAAAATAGTAAGTGCAGAAAGCGTAGGAAGTGTAGACACAAAAGTAAACTATGAAGGTAAAGTAGAAACAACAGTAAATACAAGCATAATAGATGAGAGTTATGTAGTAGGAACAAAGGATGTAATTGGAGCAAGAAATATCGTAGTAAGTAAGTCAGACCTAGCAAGTATAAGTGATAGCGAAATTATAAAGCGGAGTGGAGTAAAAGCATGGAGAATAAATGATGGAAGCGATGTAACTTATAGTGTAGATAAAAGTAAGGTAGGAAGTGAAGTAGGAAACTACGAAATAGAGTTTAAAACAGAAAATGGGACAAAGAAACAAATTACAGTAATAGTGTTAGATAACCCAGTATGTAATATTAGTTGTGAAAGTGTAGGAGTAAGCGAGGTACTAAGTGCAGTAAATGTCGCAGTGGAGTTAAGTGATTTAGTAAATTATGACTATGAGAGCGGGGCAAAACTAAAGGCATATAACGTAAATAATGTAGAAGAAATGAATGTAAATTATGATGCAAGTGCAGTAGAGAATAAAGCAGGAAGTTATGATTTAGTATCAAGTTCAAGAACAATAGTAACAACAACAAGAGTAACAACAGGAGATAATTTAGTAGTACAAGATGGAGTAGCAATAGCAGCATCAAATACGGAGTTTAGTTTATTTGAAGTACTAAGTTTAAAAGATAGTGATGAATTAGATAAAGAATTAAAAGAGAAGAGTAAACCAAGAGTATGGAAAATAGCGACAAATGAAGAATTGGGAGAAGTAGAAATAGATTCATCAGTAATAGAAGTAAAAGATGTAGAAGCAGGAAGTTATGACATAGTATATACATATGAAAGTAGTCTAAGAAGTAGTAAGAAGATAGAGACAAAATCAAAGATGAATATAGCAAGTGTAGTAGGAGAAGAGGATGCGATTTATGCAAGAGACATAGCGCTAACAGCAGAAGAAGTAGAAAGCATCGATAAAGAGGAAGTAATAAGCCAAGCAAATATCAGAGCGTGGGAGATAGCAAATAATAGTGATGTAGAGTATGAACTAGACATCAGCGAGTTAAAAGCAAAGCAAGGATATTATGAGATAAAGATAGAGACAGAATTAGGGACAAAACATAGTATTTATGCATATGTAGGGAAGACAAACAGACCAGTTATGCACGTGATAGAAAATATTGTAATCTATGCAAATGATTATAGTGTAGAAGCGAAAGAATTAAAAGGGATGAGTGTCAGTGACCACGTAAAGAAATCAGAAGCATCTGTAATAACAAAGGGGACACACGAACCAGTAGAGATGTCATATGTAGATGTAGAAGGAATCAAGGCAAGTGCAGGAAAATACAATGCAGGATTTGGAGTAAAACCACAAATAAGTAGTGAGGATAAAATCTATTCAAGAGTAGTAGTAACAGTAAATGAAGAAACGGGAGAGTTATCAAAAACAGGAATAGAAACAAGCTATATAATGAGTGGATTAATCATAATTGGATTATTACTAATAAGAAAGACGGTAAGAAAATAGGTAAATAAGCACTGCTAATGCAGTGCTTTTTTATATAAAAATTTTGGATTATATTATCAACATCGTTATGAACTTTCGTACTCATTTTTATTTTATTTGTTTGATATAGGTTGTATATTCTAAAAAGTTTTTCATATTCCTTACCTTAGTTGTGGACTTACGAAAGCGTGGGTAAGTTTTGTTTTGTTAGATATAGTAAAATTAATCAATTATCACACTTTATTTTGGACAGTATACGTAATTGTATACTTGGTTATCATCAATGATAGTACAAAATCTTCTCATAAATATTTATTAGATATAATAAACTTTATTATACTGTAAACACTTTATACACTGAATCTCAAATGATTCTATTGTAGCATTACACAATTTATGATATAATTTCAATGTACGTATATATTATGAGAGTATGTATTGCAAAGGGGAAATGTTATGAAAAAAAATATAGTGGGATTATTAAGTATACTGTTGATGGTAGTAGTTTTATTACCTAAGAGTGCAGTAAATGCAAGTGGGGTAAAAAATGGTATAGGTAATACGATTTTTGAACAGTTTCCTGATCCCAATATGGCAAGTGCTGTTGCTGATGTGATTGCAAATGGTGATGTGAATGCAGTTATTGATCAGGAATTAGTTGATAACACACAGGATTTAATACTACGTGATAGTTCTATTACAGATATAACGGGGATTAGTGTATTTTCCGAACTAGATATTTTGGATTTAAGTAATAATGATTTAAAGACCTTACCAGAATCAGTTGGAGAGTTAAAGGAATTACAACTATTAACATTGTTTAATAATAATAGTTTAGCAACTTTACCAGAATCAATTGGGGAGTTGACAGAATTAAAAACTTTAAAAATAATGGGTGGAGATTTAGTAAGTGTACCAGAATCAATTGGGAATTTAAGTGAACTAGAGGATTTACAACTGGCTAAAAACAATTTGGTGAGTATACCAGAATCAATTGGAGAGTTGAAAAAATTAAAAAATTTACAGTTGTATGATAATAATTTGACAAGTTTACCAAGTTCAATCCTTGAGTTACCACAATTATTTAATTTGACAATATGTGGTAATTTGCTTCCAGAAAGTGCAGGGGCTCAAATAGAAGAGCAACAGAATGATTTAAATGTTAATCAAAGTTTTAATAAAAAATTAATGATTAGTAATAGTTCAGTTAAAGTTGAAGTTGGAAGTAAATCAGATTTTGAGACAATTGATTATGCTTCCATTTTAAAAATTGAGGAACAAAAAAAACAAAATGAGACAATTGAAGATTACAGTAAAGCGCTAAATAATTATGAGTATACGCTTGAATCGATTACTGATGAAGATGGAAATATTGTTGAGATAGATAGTTATTTTGATACTAGTGGTAGTGTGATTAAAGAAGGAACTGTTTTTGCTAAAGTTCGTGCAAATGGAACGGGTTTATTTGAAAATTCAAGTGAGAACGCTATAACAACTGATAAGGTAAAAATGCAATTTTCTAAACAAGTAAATAAGTATAATCTATTTTTAAATGTTATATATGATGATATTAATTATACTCATGCTTTTCCATTAGTTGCGGGAGAGTTGATAAAAAAACCTAACGATGTAAAAAGAGACGGATATAAATTTATTGGTTGGAATACTAGTGTAGATGGTAGTGGAGTTATTTGGGATTTTGATAGTGATCTAATGCCAGCTAATGATTTGAATTTATATGCACAGTGGGAAAAAGTAGACTCTAATATAGAAACTCTTCCTAAAACTGGGTTGGGTATTAATTCTAGTATGATTTTGATGTTTGGAGCTACTGTGTTATTAAGAAAAATGGTAAAGAAAAATAATAAGTAAAATTTTAAAGATGTATATGATATAAAACACTTCAAATGGAGTGTTTTATTATTTATAAGTGTATAAAAGGTATTAAAAACAATTAAAATATGGTACAATATATAATAAATAGTAGGGGTGAATTTATGCGTAAAAATGAAGAAAGTTCAGAAGATATTTTAGCTAAAATTGAAGCAAGAAGATATGCTATAGGGTATGTTTATCAAATGATAGTTACTAATGATAGTGCTGAAAATGTGCTTTTGCAACATCAGGAAGGTATGCATAAGTTTACTAGTATAGTTTGTAATGGCGTTAATGATAATCTGGCTGTAATTACTAAAGAGATTGAATCAAAACTTAATAATAAGTGGCCGTTAAATCGCTTAAATTTTATAGATAGAGCAATACTTTTTGTTGCTACTTATGAACTTATGTTTACAGATTTAAGTAGAATAATTATTATAAGTGCTGCTGTTGATTTAGCAAAGACATATTGTGATGATGATCGTTATAAGTTTATAAATGGAGTGCTTGATAATGTCGGAAAGTAAGAATCTTACGGTATCTGCCGTAAATAAATATATTCAATATATATTAAAAAATGATAAGTACTTGAAAAGTATTGAAGTCACTGGTGAAGTATCTAATTATAAGCCTCATCATACAAAACATATGTATTTTAGTTTGAAAGATGATGATGCTAGGATTGATTGTGTAATGTTTTCAAGTAGTGCTAAGAATGTTGATTTTTCTATGAAGAATGGTGATAAGGTTATTATTAGTGGATATGTTGATGTTTATCCTGCAACTGGTAAGTATCAACTATATGCAAATAAGATAAAACTAGATGGAATAGGAGAGTTAAGTGTTAAGTTTGAAATGATTAAACAAAAATTAATGAAGGAGGGATTATTTGATCTTTTAAAACGAGATATACCTAGATTCCCTCAAAAAATTGGAGTTATTACAGCGACTTCAGGAGCGGCAATTAAAGATATTTTAAAGACTATTGAGAGTCGTTATACTTTAGCAGAAGTAACTGTTTTTAGAACAATTGTGCAAGGTGAAAATGGAGCAAGTTCAATTATTAACTCCTTAAAATTAGCAAATAATTATGATTTAGATGTTTTAATAATTGGTCGTGGTGGAGGAAGCATTGAAGACTTATGGAATTTTAATGAAGAAAGTGTGATAAGAGAAATTGTCAAATGTAAGTGCCCAATTATTTCTGGTGTTGGGCATGAAACAGATTTTACGCTAAGTGATTTTACTTGTGATAGACGTGCTGCAACACCCACTGCTGCTGCTGTAATTGCAACACCAAATGCTAGGGATGAAATTATGAAATTTGATAATTTAGATGTGGTGCTAAGGTCTAAAGTTAAGTCGATTTATGAAAAGCAACAATTAATTTTAGAAAAGTATTCTATTGGGTATTTGTTTAAACTATTAAATAATGTATTTATTAATGGTCAAATGGTTCATGCTAATGAGACGAAACGATTAGAAGATTTAATTGTTAAGAAAATTAGTAGTAGTTATTATCAACTTAATTTATTAAATTCTAGTAATCTGGGAAAACTTTTAGATAGAAAGTTATATAAGAATCAAGTAAAGTTAGAACATTATTTTAATAAATTGAAAACTAATATATCTAGATACTATGACAAGAGTGAGCGAGAGTTTGAAAAATATGTAACTATTCTAGAACAAGTTAGCCCGCTTAAAATTTTATCTAGGGGATATAGTGTTAGTTATAGCAACAATAAGGTGGTTAAATCTGTTGATGACGTGGGTGAAGATCTTAAATTATTGTTAGTGGATGGTCAAGTGAAGATGAGAGTAGAGATAAAAGAGGTGTTAAAAAATGGGTAAAACAAAATTTGAAGAACAAATTGAAAAGTTAAAAGAATTAATAGTAAAGTTAGAAAGTGAAGAGATTACCCTTGATGAAGCGGTAGAACTATATCAAAAAGGAATTAGAATTTCTAAAGACTGTAAGGATAAATTGAATCAAGCTAATGAAGTAATTAAGACTGTCGTTGATGAAAATGGCAACGAGGAAGAATTTAGTGAAGAAAAGTAATTTTGAAGAAAAAATTAGTCTAGTTTTTGCCAATAAGTTAGGGTATAAGTTGTATGACGCTATGAATTATTCCTTAGTTTCTAGTGGAAAGCGATTTAGACCAAATTTAATATTCACTGTTGCAGATGTGCTTGGAATTGATAGTGAAGTTATGGAAGAGGTTGCTATTGCAATTGAACTCATTCATACTTATTCACTAATTCATGATGATTTGCCATGTCTAGATGATGACAGTTTAAGAAGAGGAGTAGCAACTAATCATGTGGTTTACGGAGAAGATTATGCGCTTCTTGCAGGAGATAATTTGCAAAGTGTTGCTTTTGAATATATTTATAAAGCACTTGATAATGGGTTTGATATTAAATTATTAAAATTTTTTGCTAGAGCGTGTTCTAGAATGGTTGAAGGACAGTCGCTAGATATTGATGAAAACTTTAAAACTAATGTTAGTAAATTAGAACAAGTTCACAGATTAAAGACAGGAGCATTAATCGAGTTTTGTATGGTTGCTCCCCTTTTTTACATAAAAGATTATTCTAAATTTGATCAGTTATTAAATGTTGGGGAAAACATTGGGCTTGCTTTTCAAATCAGAGATGATATTTTAGATGTTTTATATGATAGTGAACAGTTGGGAAAGTCTAGTAGTGATATTGACAATAACAAGATTACTTATCCTTCATTTTTAGGAGTAGACGCTAGTTGTGAAAAATTAGAACAAATATTAGATGATACGATAAAGATACTAATGAGTATTGAATGTTATAGTGAAGATTTTGAAAATTTGATAAAATACTGTAGAAATCGTAATAGGTAGGTGATGTTATGAAAATTGAAGATATTAAAAGTCCTCATATTTTAAAAGATATGAATATAGATGAATTAAATAAACTTAATTCAAATATCCGAGAGTTTTTGATTGAAAATGTTTCAAAAACAGGGGGACACTTATCTTCTAATTTGGGTGTTGTAGAACTCACTACAATTTTACATAAAGTATTTGATAGTCCAAATGATCAAATATTTTTTGATGTGGGTCACCAAAGTTATGTACATAAAATTTTAACTGGAAGAGCAAAAGATTTTCACAGTTTAAGGCAGTTTCAAGGATTAAGTGGTTTTATCAAAAATAGCGAAAGCCTTCATGATGTTTGGGAAAGTGGACATGCTTCAACTAGTTTAAGTGGATTACTTGGCTATAGTCAAGCAAATAAAATACTAGGTGTTGATAATAAGACAATTGCTGTTATTGGCGATGGTAGTATTGGTGGAGGTATGTCATTTGAAGCTTTAAATCATATTGGAGAAATTGGAGAAAATGTGATTGTTGTTTTAAATGATAATGGAATGAGTATTACCAAACCTGTAGGCGGATTGTATGCTTCTTTATCAAAAATTAGGCTATCACAAAACTATATTGGGTTTAAGAAAAAGCTTAAACGAATAGTTAGAAAAGTACATGGTGGACATAGAATTCTAAGTTATTTTAAGAATGTGAGAACTAATTTAAAAAAGAAATTCTTTGAAGAAGGCTACTTCTTTGAAGAACTAGGACTGAAGTACTATGGACCAATAGATGGACATGATAGTGAACAATTAATTGAAATTTTTGAATTTGTAAAAAATTTAAAGAAGCCGATTTTAGTTCATGTTAAAACAATTAAAGGAAAAGGGTATAGTTTTGCAGAAAATGATACTAGTGGTGCATGGCACGGGGTTTCAAAGTTTGATGTAAAGACAGGTGAAATTCTTAAAAATAAGAAGTTCGGTTATGAAAATTGGAGTAATATAATTATATGGACAATTGAAGAACTTGCTAAAACTAATGAGGATATTGTTGTTTTAACTCCTGCTATGGAAAATGGTAGTATGTTAGAAAACTTTAAGAAAAAGTTTCCTGACCGTTATTTTGATGTTGGAATTGCAGAAGAACATGCAACAACAATGTGTGCAGGGCTTGCGCTTGGAGGGCTTCATCCAGTCTTATCAATTTATTCAACATTTTTACAACGTGGATACGATCAGTTAATTCATGATATTTGTAGAATGAACACAAGAGTAGTTATCAGCGTTGATCGTAGTGGAATTGTTGGAGCTGATGGTGAAACACATCATGGTATTTATGATATTGCATTTTTAAAAACTATTCCAAATTTAGTTATTTGTATGCCAAGAAATGCAGAGGAGGCTCAGCACTTGTTAAGCACATGTATTAAGTATAATGGTCCTATTGCAATCAGATATCCAAGAGGTAGTGCAGAATTTAATCAAGTAAATGCGTATAAAGAATTTGATATTGGTGTATGGGAAGAGGTTACTTATGGAAACGATGCAGTTATCATTTCATATGGGCCACATGTTGATGAACTGTGTATGTATATTAATAAACATAATTATGATATTGGGGTAATTAATGCCCGATTTATATCTCCTATTGATTATGGCATGTTGCAAAAAATATTTAAAAATTATAAAAATGTCTATGTTTACGAAGAGGTGGTTGCAAGTAATAATTTATATTCAGAAATTGTAAAAGTTGCTTTTGAAGGTAATTATGATGTGAATATTGAGTCTTTTTGTCTACCTAATAGTTTTATTGAGCATGGTGATGTTAAAGATATTTTAGCTAAATATGAACTAGATTATAAAACAGTTTTTACAAAGATTATTGAGGTGAGTAATGTTAAATAATTTAAAAATTAAAAACTTTGCTATTATTGATGATATGGATATAAGTTTTGATGATGGGTTTAGCGTAATTATTGGTGAAACAGGAACAGGTAAGTCAATTATTATAGAAGCGATAAATTTAATTTTAGGTTCAAGGTCAAACAAGTCGATGATTAGAGATGGTTGTGAAAAATCATTTTTACAAGCAAATTTTAAATTAAGTAAGCTAATAAAAACTTATTTAGATAGTGAAGATATAGTTTGTGATGAAGAATTAGAGATAATTAGAATTTTAAATGCTAACGGGAAAAGCAGTTATAAGATTAATGGTACTCTGGTAACACTTGCTACTATTAATAAAATCAGAGAGTTAATTATTGATATTAAAAGACAAAGTGATAATGAAATTTCAAATGATGAATATTTTGCAATCAAACTCATTGATCAGTATGCAAGGCTAGATGAAGATAGAGAGTATTTTGAATATAAAGAATTATATAAAGATTATTTGATTCTAATGGAAAAGATTAAAACTACCAAAAGTAGCGCAAGTGATATTGATGTTGAGTATGTTAAAATGCAACTTGATCGTATTGATAAACTCGGATCATATGAAGGAGAATATGAAGAATTAAAATTAAAAGCTAAGAGAGCTAGTAATGTGTATGAATATAATAATGTTGGTAAACAATTAAGTGAAGTTTTAGATAAGTTCTATGATTTAAATGTTGAAATATCTATGTTGTATAAAAAGTTTGTAAAACTTGGGGGAGAGATTAATAGTTTTGATAGTATAGGGCTTGAGGTTGAAGACTATGTAAACAGTTTTAGTTACAGCAGTGATATTATTGATGAAGCAGATATTGCAGAGATTGAAAGTCGAATTTTTGAAGTTAAACGGATTTATGATTTATACGGCGGTAGTTATCAACTGGTTAATACTGCTTACGAAGAATTAAATGAGCAGTTATATATTTATGAAAATAGTGAGCATTTATTAGCAAAGTTTGATATTGAATTAGAAACGTTATTGAATAAAATTAATACAGTTTGTACTAATATAAATAAAAAGCGTCAAAAAGTAATGACTAAGATTTGTGATGATGTAGCAAATTTATTAAATGAAATGTATATGGAAGATGCAAAAATTAAATTTAATTTGAGATATGAGGATTACAATGTTTATGGGAATTGTAATATAGATATTTTAATTGCAACTAACGGGAATAAATTTTTACCCTTAGATGAGATTGCGAGTGGTGGAGAAAAGGCAAGAGTTATATTATCGTTGAAAAAAGTAATTGCGGATAAGTCAGATGTTTCAACAATAATTTTTGATGAGATTGATACTGGTGTAAGTGGCCGTGTTGCTAAGGCCATGGGACTAATTATGAAACAGATTTCTCTTAGGTCTCAGGTGATTGCAATTACACATTTGCCGCAGGTGGCTGCAATTTCAACTAATTGTCTGGTCGTAAATAAGTCAAAAGCAAATGAAGGGATAGTTAGTCAAATTGAAAGTGTAGATGGAGAAAGGAAAGTTAGAGCAATTGCTCAAATATTAAGTGGAGAAACTGTTACAAAGGAAGCAATGCAAAATGCTAAAAGTTTAATTGATGAGGGATGTTAATGGTTGTTTAGGAGGTTTTAAAATGCTTGAAGAAAAAACGGTTAAAAGTAACTTAATCTTCAAAGGTAGAGTCTGTAATTTAATTGTAGAGGATGTAGTTCTTCCTAGTGGAGAGTTTTCTAAACGTGAGATTGTTGAGATTAAGGATAGCGTTGGAATTATTGCTTATACTGTTGATAAAAAGGTGCTTTTAATTAAGCAATTTAGGAAACCAGTGAATGAAGTATTATATGAAATTCCAGCAGGGTGTATTGATTATGGCGAAGATAAATTGACTGCTGCAAAGCGTGAGTTATTAGAAGAAACAGGATATGGAGAAGGGGAGTTTACATTAATAAATAATTTTTTTCCAAGCCCAGGAACAAACAGACAAACACATTCAATATATTTAGCAAAAAATGTTATAAAACTTAGCGAAAGTCTTAACCTAGATAGTGACGAATTTTTAGAATTAGTGGAAGTTTCTTTTGAAGAGTTTGAGCAGTTATATAAAAGTGGTAAACTTACTGATTTGAAAACTTCTTACGCCTTTTTAACTTTAAAGAGTATATTATGATCAACAGTTATAAAATGTATTTGGAGTTGGAAAGAAAGTTGTCAAAAGAAACCGTAGAATCATATGGGATTGATATCGCCCTTTTTATAAAATTCCTAGAAAAGATAGAGATTGAGTTAGCAGAAATTGATTATAGAGTTGTAGAAAAATATCTTACTTTTTTATCTACACTTAACTTAAGTGCAAAGAGCTTAAATAGAAAATATTCTAGCCTCAGAAATTTTAATAAATTTTTAATTAGAGAAAAGGTTGTTAAAAGTGACTTTACCTCACAAATTAAATTTCCAAAACTTAGCGAAACACTACCCAATTATTTAACTGTGGAAGAGATAGATTTACTATTGAATTTTGAAACTAAAACAAAGAATGATTATCGAAATAAGGCAATGGTTGAGTTAATGTATTCGGCTGGACTTAGAGTTAGTGAGTTAATTAGGATTAAATTAAATGATATTAGTCTAGAGCATTTATCAATTAAAATTTCTGGTAAGGGTAATAAAGATAGGTTTGCTGTTTATGGAGAGTATGCAAGAGATTGTATTGAGGATTATTTACTTAATTATCGAGACAAATTTTTAAAAACTAGTAGCAGTGAGTATTTGTTTGTCAATATTCATTCTAAGCCTATTTCTCGTCAATCTTTTTGGAAGATAATTAAAGTGATAGCTAGAAAGCAAAGTATTAATGAAAAAGGAGTATCTCCACATACACTTAGACATTCATTTGCTACACATATGATCGAAAATGGTGCTAAGATAAGAGTTTTGCAGGAAATGTTAGGTCATAGTGATGTTAGTACAACACAGAAGTATACACATCTGAATGTTAAATATTTAGAAGACAAGTATAATGAGATATTTGAAGCAGTTATATTAGAAGGAGATGATTAATATGTACAAGCGAGTAATCATGATTGTGCTAGATTCAATGGGAATTGGGAATGCAATAGATGCTAAAGACTATGGAGATGAAGGAGCTAATACTTTACTTAATGCTTCTACATTTGATGGATTTAAAGTACAAAATTTGGAAAAACTAGGGTTAGGGAAACTAGGGTATTTCCCTAATATTAAACCTATGCAAGAGATGGGATATGCTAGTAAGTGCAATGAATATAGTAAGGGTAAAGATACAACTGTTGGACACTTTGAATTTATGGGAGTAGAGACAAAAGTACCATTTCCAGTGTTTACTAAGACTGGTTTTCCAAAGGAATTAATTTCTGAACTAGAAAGTAAAACAGGTCATAAATTTATAGGTAACTATGCTAGTAGTGGAACAGTCATTTTAGATAAACTTGGTCAGGAACACTTAGATACTGGTGCATTAATAATATATACTTCTAATGATTCTGTATTGCAAATAGCTGCTCATGAAGAAAAAATTGGGCTTGAAGAACTATATCGCGTATGTAAAATTGCAAGAGAGATAACATTAAAGGATGAATGGAAAGTTGCACGAATTATTGCAAGGCCATTTATAGGGAGTGAAAATGCATGGAAAAGAACTAGTAACCGTCACGATTATTCATTAAACCCTCCCCATAAAACAGTTTTAAATTATTTGGAAGATAACGGATTTGATGTTATTGGTGTTGGAAAAATTCCAGATATTTTTAATAATTATGGTATCACTAAAAAGGTAGTATCTAAATCAAACATGGACGGAGTAGATAAAACAATTCAAGAATTAAAGCAAGATTTTACAGGATTATTATTTACAAATTTAGTTGAATTTGATTCTGAATATGGACATCGAAGAGATTGTGAAGGTTATGGAAGGGCGATAATGGAATTTGATAATAGGTTACCAGAAATATTTAGTAATTTAAAGACAGATGATTTACTTATATTAACTGCAGATCACGGGAATGACCCAGGGTTTGAAGGGACTGATCATACAAGAGAACAGATTCCGTTACTTGTTTATTCAAAACAGTTTAAGAAATATGGGTTACTAGAAGAAAGAATGACATTTGCAGACATTGGAAGCACGATAGCTGATAATTTTAAAGTAAGGAAGCCTAAAATTGGTAAAAGTTTTTTGGAGGAATTAAGTGAAGAATAAATTAAAATATATAATAATTACGATTGTTGCTATAGTTTTAGTATTATTCTTTGTTACTAGATTTACTTCTAAAAAAGAAGAGAAAACAGTCAACAAAGGTATCTATACGACACTACAAGATAATGATTTGACTTTTTATCCCTATAGTAAAACGGAAAGCTCCCTATTTTTTATTGTAGAAACTAATAAAACTGATATTTCAAAATATGATATTGAATTAACTTTTGATAAAGAAGTTTCTTATGATGTAATTTATGAAAAAGCTGATACAAGAACTTCGCTACCAATCGAATATTACTTAGCAAAAGAGACAAATTTTGACTTTGCCAATATAGATGATTTTAATCAATATCTTTCAGATAGAACGATGTTAGATGAATACGATGTAAATGATGAATATGAAAAGTATTTAGAAGATTATAAAAATAATGAAGACTATAAAAAATATTTTAAGGGCAAAAATTGCTATGTTTTTGAAATTAAAGTATTTAATGGAATTGATAATACTAAATTAACAAACGTTAAATTCGTTGAGCATACTGTGGTAAATGATGAGAAAGTTTCAAATGTTGTTTATGAAATAGATACTGATATTACCTATAAGAATTCTTATGTTTCATCAAGTGATTTATATGATATTGACGTCCCTAAATATGTAAATGCTAAATATTATGATAATAAGATAAAATATAATTACAAAATGAAATGTAATCAAGACTTGAGTTTAAGTAACTTTAATGCGAGTGGATTACATAGTATAGTAATTAATGGAATAAATCTTAATGATAGTTATAGTTGTAGTACTAATGATTTGTTGAATATTGAGTTGGAATTTGATGTTAAAAATAACAAAGTTTTTAGCAATGCTATTAAAGTTGACTTTGATATTAATGATAATACTAACACTATTTATACTCCACATTTATTTGGAATTGAAAATTTGATGTTAATAAGAGAAGAAAATTTGGATGAATATGACAAATATTTTGAATATAAATATTATAGGAATTAATTTAAATGGTAGCTATTATGATTGGTTGGGAGATAATTGATACTATTGCTATCTCAAGTTACCACATAGGATTATAAATGATGCAAAATAAATTATTAAAAAAATTAAATAGAGTGATTTATTATGATTGAAGCAAATTATTCTTCAATCTTTTTTTCAATTTTCTATACAAATCAAGCGAGTGACTTGTATGTTATTACTTAGTTTTAAGTTGAGTAAAAAATGAGTACAATTATTTTATATAGTTCTAGGAGGTTTAGTTTTATTACTATTTAATAATTCAGTTTTACACTAACATAATAAAAACTTACAATAGTGGATTTAATATTACACAAATGTAAGATATTTTTAATAGACTTTTATAGTTCAATTATTTTATCAAATAGCCCTGCGATTTTTTTTGAGTGCGTTACAACAATTAAAGTTTTTCCTAACTCATTTAGTCTAAGAAGTTTGTTCAATATTAATTGTTCATTTTCAGAGTCTAAGTTTGCAGTGGGCTCATCTGCAAGAATGACACTACATTCTTTTAGCATTATTCTTGCTAGTGCTATTCTTTGTTGTTCACCTCCACTAAGAGTATAAATTTTTTTATTTATTTTGGATTCCAAATCAAACTCTTTAAGCACTTCGTATATTTTTTTATGCTTCTCTTTCTTTGATAGTTTATTATATTCTAGTGCAATTAATAAATTATCTAATACAGATTGAGAATCATTTAGTGCAAAATTTTGAAATAGGTATCCGATTCCACTTCTTCTTACATACATTGCAGATTTTGAATTTGGAAGTACACATTTGTCATCGTAATATACTTTGCCTATACTTGGTCTTGTAATAAGTCCGATAATGTTTAAAAGTGTTGTTTTTCCACTACCGCTTTTACCAATAATGCATATACTTTCCCCTTGTGAAATCTGAATGGAAAAGTTATCTAATTTTAATTTTTTGCCATCATAAACATGTGTAATATTCTTAAGTTTAATATTCATTTTAACCTCCATTGATTGAATCTGAAATATTTTGACGCATTTTTTTAATACCTATTATATATAACAACAATGTATCTATGATAAAAGTAATAGCAACAATTAAAATGATACTTGTATTATAATTTAACATAATTCCAAGGGGAATATTAAGTAAAATAAGTGTATTTAATATAGCATGATTTTTAAATATTTTTAAGTAACTATATCCAAACAATAATTTGATTGCGTGCGATTTTTTATTTGCAGTCAAGTAAAAGTATATTGTGTTTAACGCTAAAGCAATAAATAGAAGGCTCATAATAATTATTGCTGTAGTATTCCACATTAATATTACTTTGTTTTCATTAATCATATTTTTATATGGTGCAAGTTTATTAGCTGGAACTAAAATGTCGGATAATCCTGAGGAATGAAATAAACTATAAAAGTCATCAAAATTATTAAATCTGTAAAAATATTTATCAGCATTGATTATTGGTGATGTAATTAAATTAGAGTTAATAACAAAAATTGTATCCCTGTTTATTTTACCTACTTCACTTGTATTAAATTTATTGGTTTGTGAAATGATATTACCATCATAGTACTTAACTTCTTTAATTGTAGCTTGCTGGTCAATACTAACTTTATAATAATCTTCATAAAACTGTTTCGTATCTTTTAGAGTAGTTTCGTACGTACTAGTGATCTCATCAGTATTTGCTTTATATTTCATAGGAACTAATAGTACTATATCAGTAGCTTTAAAGTCTTTCAAATTACTGTAAGTTATAAAGTCATTTGCAAAATTTGAATTTACTTCAACATAATTTTTATTATAATCATCTTCTATTTCATTTAATTGCTCTTTTACATCTCCATCAAATTGTACAAAGTCATAGTAAGTATATGATATGTAATATGCATTAGTTATGTTCTTAGCATTATATTTATCAAAATCACTATTATTTTCGCTAAAATATTTGTTATTTGAGTCTAATTTAAAATAATTACTCGTATACCCATCAAATCCATAATAATCATTCAAAAATTCATACTGCTTTAGCATCTTCAAATTTTCATTATTTTGTTTATTAATTTTAAATACTTGATTAAGTGCAAATAATAAAATAAAGCTTACTACAATTTTTAATACAAATAGCATATTTGTCCCATTTTTAAGTCCATTAAAATTTTTTAAATAGAGTACTGCTTTTTGAATTTTATACTTGTTATAAGACAGAAAAAATAGGATAATAAATACTATTGATGATAATAGTAAAAATGTTGTATAATGTATTATAAATTTCAAATTAAAAACACTATTATAAAATAAGTAGCATGACATAATTAATGATTAAGCAACTATTGAAAAAAGAATTAACTTTAAGATTAACTTTATAGACCGTTTTAATACTTTTTGCTCAGAAAATCCCATAATAATCATTATTGACTGTTCTTTCCTATTGTATGAACATAACAGATAATTAACAATTAATGTTGTAATAATTAAAGCAGTAATAATCCCTATATTTAAATACATAAAGCCTTTATAATCTATAATCATATTAGACTCTTTCACTTGATTTTCACCAAATATTGTATTTAATTCATCTATAGTAAGTGTTGTTCCAAATATTCCGTTTGAATTTAAAAATTGGGTGTTAGAATCCATTTTTATAAAATCAAATTCCATTAAATTATTAGTTGCTTTATATAAGCTACCTTCATAATTAGTGTTGTAATATATTTTATAAATATATTTATTTTTATGGGTATAATTAGAATAAGTAACTAATGGATAACTTTCATTCACTTTTTCATATACATCATTAGAACTTATTGCGGAGTTTTCTGTTAGAGTATATCAATTTAAGTCACTTGTTCCTAAGTTTTTCATTTCATTTATTCTATTTATTCCAGAATAATAAAAAAGAGTTAGTACAAAAAATAGCATAATTACATACACAGAAAATAGTTTTTTCATATTAAATATTTCCTTTCAAAATGTTTTAATAAAATAATATGTTTAAGATTGTTTTAAATGAAATTCTTATCGTTTATAATAATCGTAATAAGAAGATTCGTTCGCCCACCAAACTCTATTTGCAGACTTATATGCTTTATCATTTTTCCAACCAGTACCATGGTAATTTCCATTATATACAGTTGCTTTTACAGCGTATTTATATTTATCTTTTATATTTTGATCATTTATTGAAGAATAAACTTTTGTATTATCTTGATATCCACTAAAATATAATTTCCTTACTTCTAAACTATATCCGGCGTAAATATTTACAGTGCTAATAAAAAGTACTACAGTTGAGCAAAATAGTAAAAATTTTTTTATTTTTCTCTCCATACTTTTTAAAGAAGTATAACTTATAGTATGTATAATATAACATTGTATTTGTCAACTGATTTTTTAAAAAAAACATTGACATAGTTTTACAATGATTCACATGGATATTTGTTACCAATAAATTAAGATATTAGCTATGTAGAAATAACCCTTGTAATATGGTATAATACTTTGTAGGTGATGATCGTGAAAAATAGGAAAAGTATTTTAATATTAGCAATAGTTATATTAGTTTTGGCAGGGCTATTATTTAAAATTGAGAGAAATTATAAAATAACTAAATTATCGTACTTTGAATATTTTGATACATTTATAGAAGTATCCATATATGATGAAGTGAAAGATAAAAAGGCAATTGATAAACTTGTTGATGAGAAAATCAAATCAATTAATGACAATACGGACGCCTTTTTACAACATTTGGATAATGATTTGTATAGTTTGAATAGAGATGGTGTAGTTAAGAATCAGGAGCTAGCTTGGTTAATTCAGTATGGCACTAATTCTTATAATACCTATTCTAATCAATATAATCTTGCACTTGGGCCTGTAATTGATATTTGGAAAACAGCACTCAGTGAATGCAATGATAATAATAATTGTCAAGTTCCTGATCTTAGTGGGATAGATACAACTAGATTAGATCCCAATTTGATTGATATTAACGAGGATAAAATTACGATAGAAAATGGTATGAAGATTGATCTTGGTGGAATTGTTAAGGGATACTGTACTGATGAGATAGCAGACCTACTTAAAGATGAGGGATATAATCACTTTTTAATTAATGCAGGTGGAAACATCTATGGAAGTACTAAGCCCAATGATGAATCATATATAATTAGTGTGGTTAATCCAATCAATAATCAGGAAAGTTTTATTAAATTTAGTGTAAGTAATAAGTCAGTTGTAACTAGTGGAGATTATGAACGCTATTTCGAAGTTGATAATAAAAGATACAGTCATTTAATAAACTCAGATACGTTATACCCATCAACATACTATCATAGTGTTACGGTTATTAGTGATAAAAGCATTGATGGAGATATTCTATCAACAATGTTATTTGGTTTAGAATATAAAAAAGGGCTTCAAATTGTGGAAGAATTAGATGGAGTTGAAGCTGTTTGGTTTGATAAATCAGGAGAGATTTTAAAGTCAAGTGGGATTAGTGATTATGAAAAAAAATGATGTTGGATTAATAATTGTTTTACTAATTTTAAATACAGTTTGGTTAGTTACTATAATTAAACCAAGTAGTAATGTTGCAAATGTGTATTATAATCAGCAACTCATTATGAAATTAGATTTAAATAAGGATGCTAAATACGACTTAGATGGTGCAAATGGAGAAGTAGAATTAACTGTAAGTAATGGAAAAGTCGCTGTTACTAAAGAAACTTCACCTCTTAATATTTGTGCTAAACAAGGGTATGTTGATGTTGCTAAAATACCATTAATATGCTTACCAAATAAGGTTGTGGTTGAAGGTGCAACTTCAGAAGTTGATGGGGTGGCAAGATGAGAAAAAACATTACAATTAGTATATATATATTATTGGCAGTAGGATTGAGTGCAGTTGAGACTGTAATTTTGCCAACTAGCATTATTCCGGGTGTTAAACTTGGGATTGCAAATTTAGTTGTTATAGTTAGTTTGTATCAGTTTGGAATACGAATTAGTGGATTTATTTCATTAGTTAGAGTTATCGTGATAAGTTTAGTACTAGGAACATTTTTAACGCCATCGTTTCTAATAAGTTTATCTGGAATGACTATATCATTCATAGGACTGGTTGTAGCGTATAAAAGTAAAGTATTTAGTGCAATTGGAGTTAGTGTTGTAGCGGCAGTTTTTCATATAATTGGACAAGTTATTGCAGTGATAGTACTTACTAATTTAAATGCAGTACTAGTTATTGCCCCATTTTTAATTTATGTCGCAATTGTTACAGGATTTATTATTGGGTATGTTGCAAGAAAAATTTTGGCAGTAAGCTTATTTAAAATGGGGGTATATGATGAATTTTAAACCAACAATGTATATGAAGAGTATTTATCACGTTGATTTCAAGCGTGTATATCGGATGGGATATCGAGTATTATTAATTGATTTAGATAATACGCTTGTGCCACATGATGTTGCTAATCCTACTAAAGATAGTAAAATTTTAATTGAGGACTTAAAAAAAATTGGATTTGAAATAATTATTCTTTCTAATAATAATGAAAAGCGTGTTTCAATTTTTGCTAAGCCACTAGATGTAGAATATATGTATAGTACAAGAAAGCCGCTTAAATTTAAATATTTACGTTTATTTAATAAAAATGGTTATAAAAAGCAGGAAGTGTTGTGTATTGGCGATCAGATTATGACTGATGTTTATGGAGCAAATCGTCTAGGATGTGATAATATGTTAGTAGAACCCCTTGCAAAAAAAGATATTCTATGGACTAAACCCAATAGACTGTTAGAGAAATTTGTTTATTACAATCTTGCAAGAAGAAAAGAACTTAAGCGAGGGGATTATTATTATGAATAAATGTGACGGTTGCGGAGTGATTCTGCAAACAGTTGATAAGGAAAAACTTGGATATATTAGTGATGGAGCACTTTTAAAAGATTCTAGATTGTGTATGCGTTGCTTTAATATAAAAAACTATAGTAAAAATATTAATAAAGATTATACAGATAAGCAGTTTATTGATATTTTAAAAAACATTGATAAGAAAAACTTGATTGTAATGATTGTAGATATATTTGATTTAAATTCTACGCTACTAACTAGTATTATCGATGTAATAAAAAATCAGGACATTTTACTTTTTGTAAATAAGATTGATATACTACCTGATACTATTAATGTTGAAAGGTTACTTAGCAATGTAGTTAGAATGTATCAAGATTTAGATTTGAATATTGTTAATGGAGCATTGGTTAGTGCGAAGTGTAATTTTAATATTGAGTATGCAAAAGAATTAATTGATATGTATAGTAATAATCGGGACACATATATTGTAGGTGTTAGCAATGTTGGGAAAAGTATGTTTTTAAAATCGTTTTTAAAATCTTGTGATATAGAAAACAAATATATTACAGTAAGTCATTTCCCAGCAACAACAATAAATACTCTAAAATTTAAGTATAATAATAACTATATTTATGATACACCAGGTGTAATAAATAGAAGTCAAATTATTCATTACATAAAAGAAGATGACATTAAGTATTTATATCCTAAAAAGTTGTTACAAACAGTATTGCAATTAAGAGATAGTAGTGTATTTTTTGTATCCGGATTTTTAAAAGTAGAAGTTAATAGTAAGGATGTAGTTGGTGTTACACTATTTTGTAGTAGTGAGTTAAATGTTCATCGTCGCAAAAGTGATGGTAGTGAAGGGTTTTATAAGGAAAAGAAAGATCATTTGCTTGTTCATACTTACATTAAAGATGACTTAAAAATGGAGAGATTAACATTGAAAAAGGATGAAGAAGTTGCAATAACTGGTTTGTGTTGGTTTAAAGTAAATACTACGTGTAATATAGTTATAACATTGCATAAAAATGTTGGATTTAGTGTTAGAAACAAGTTGATTTAGGAGGTTTATATGAAAACAAGTAGAGTGTATCTTAGGAATTTTGTTAGTAGTGATTTAAATGATTTTTATGAGTATGCAAAAGTTGAAGATGTTGGAATAAACGCAGGGTGGAGTGCCCATAAGAATATTGAAGAATCAAAAAAAATTTTAGAAGAGTTTTTTATTCCAAATAGTAATGAATATGCAATTGTTGAAAAAGAAAGCGAGAAGGTAATAGGAAGTTTTGCGATTAAAAATCCTCCAGAAGACTTTAAAACACTGTTTCCAAGCGATAAATGTGTAGAGTTTGGATACGTACTTTCAAAAGATTATTGGGGAAAAGGAATAATGACTGAAGTTGCGAAGGAAGTAATTAGACATTTATTTGATAATACTGACATCACGTTGATAGCTATTGATCATTTTGTTACTAATGATAGATCTAGGCGAGTTATAGAAAAATGTGGAGGAGTATATTATCGAGAGGATACTTTTAATTCTATTTCATTAAACAAAATTTTCAAAACTAAAAAATATTTAATAAGAAAGCAGGATTATGATGTTAAATAGAAATCAAATTAAGTATTTAAGAAAATACGTACATAAATTTAAAGTAGTTTTTCAAATTGGTAAAGATGGAGAAAGTCAAGATCAACTTGAGTCAATTGATCAGTATTTATCTGTGCATGAAATTGTCAAAATATCAATTTTAAATAATGCTCCAGAAGATAAAAATTATTATGTAGACGTTCTTGGTGAAGCAGGTTTTGAAATTGTCAATGTGATTGGGAAGACTATTACAGTGTATAAAAAAAGTAATCGAGAAGACAAGAAAAGTAAAATAATTTTACCATGATGAAAAATGTGGTCTTGTATGGAGGCAGTTTTGATCCTGTGCATTCTAAACATGTGGAAATTGTAGAAGATTTGTTACTAAGTTATGATGAAGTCTGGGTAATTGTTGCTGCTGCGTCTCCATTTAAATTAAAGCATTGTGCTTCTTTTGAAAATAGAATTGAAATGTGTAAATTAGTTTTTACAAGTGATAGAGTAAAAATTTTAGACGTGGAACAAAAATATAATCTTAAATATACTTACGATGTTGTCTATTTTCTAAAACAAAAATATAATTACAAATTTTACTTTGCAATTGGAGGAGATAATGTAAGAGAACTTTACAAATGGTATGAGATTGAGAAATTAAAAAAGTTAGTAAAGTTTGTTATATATAAAAGAACATTGATTTCGTCAACACTAGTTAGAATTAAAAAGTCAAGTGGTGTTGATGAAATTGATAATTATATTAAAAATAATAACTTATATATTAACAATTATGAGGATGATTTTAAAAAAGTGAGTGAAGTGTTAAGTGAACATCGTTTTAATCATACAATATATGTTTATACGCTTATAAAAGAACTAGCAATCATTCATAATTTAGATGTTAATAAATGTATTTTAGCTGCGATTTATCACGATTATTATAAAGAATTTGATATGAAATTTTACGAAAGTTTTCTTGAAAAGTTTCCTAAATATAAAAGTTTTCCTAAGAATATTTTACATGGTATTATGGCAGGGGAGTTACTAGATTTAAATAATGAAGTGCTTAATGCTATAAAGTATCATACTTGTGGTCACAATAATCCTAGTAAAGTTTTAAAGGCGTTATACCTTAGTGACTATTTAGAAAAGAGTAGGGAAATACATTGTGAAGTTAAATATATTCTTGAAGAAGCGTATAAAGATTTAGACAAAGCATATGGAATTGCTTTTAGAAGAAGAAAGTTGTATGAAAAAGAGCGTTACGGTATAAATAAAGTGATAGAAGCGTTTATAAACGAGGAGGGTTAGAGATGAAAAATGAAAATGATAGCAAAGAAGAAATGAGTGAATTAAAAATTGTATTAGAGACATTAGTTGATAAACTTGCACTTGATCTTGTTGCAATAAATATTAAGAATGTAAATCCGTTGTGTGACTATTTTGTAATTTGTTCTAGCAAGAATGAAAGGCACTCAGCATCACTAGCAAGTAGCCTTAGAGAATGTGCGATGCTACATAACCTTGACTTTAAAAAGATTGAAGGTAAAGTAGGAAGTGAATGGATCCTTGCTGATCTTGGTAATATAGTTGTGCATATTTTTACTGATGAGGGAAGAAGTAATTATGATTTAGAAGGTTTATGGGGTGATGTAGAAATGGTCGATATTGATAAGATTATTGCTAAGTAAAACAGAACTGCACACTTTAAGTGAAATTAATTCATATGTAAACTAGATTAGGTTTTAAGGGGATTATGCTAAATTTAAGCATAATTCCTTTTTAAAATGATTAAATAGCTAATTCACAATATTGATAGGAAAATATACTTATATATAGAAAATATATATAGGAGGTTTTAATATGAAAAAGAAATATCTATCAATAATTATCGGGTGTTTAGTATGTGCAATGTTAGTTGTAAGCGTTGTAATACAAAATAAAACACAAGTTACTGCTGATAGTAAAGCGAAGGTGGAAAAAGTTGAAAAATCAGTAGAAATATTTATAGAAGTTAAAGGAGCAGTCTTAAATCCTGGTGTATATGCAAGTAGTGAGGATGCCAGAGTTATAGATGTTATTGAAATAGCAGGAGGATTAACAACTGATGCTAATACTGATTATATTAATCAGGCTCAATTAGTGAAGGATCAAATGTTAATTAGAATTATGACAAATAAAGAAATTGATGACGCAATACAAAAGGAAGAACTTGCGATTTTAAAGGCAAGTGAAGTCAAAGTTGCAAATGAACAAAATGAAATAATTGGTTATGATGATTGTTATAGGAGCAGTAAAAATAGTGGGGGTGATTCTTCGTTAATATCACTTAATGATGCAAGTATGGAACAACTTATGACATTGAGTGGAATTGGTGAAAAGAAAGCGAGTGATATAATTAATTATCGTAATAATAATGGAGGTTTTAATTCAATTGAGGAATTAATGGAAGTTAATGGAATTGGCGAAAGTACTTTTAATAAAATTAAAGATAGTATTACGCTATAGATGGTTACTAATATTAACTGTTTTTCACACGATTATTTGTGTTTTATCAATAAATATAATTAATGTAGAATATCATAGTAATACTGAATATATTTCAAACATGAATTACAAAAATGAGCAATATGTGTATTGGACTAGAAGTAGTATTATATATACCAATGAGCTATTTGAAGTTGGAGAACTAATTAAGTATAAGGGTAAATGTATAGATAATGAACAAACTAATTTTATTGATTTTGATTATAATAAATATTTAATTTCTAATAATATTATGTGCACTCTTTATCAGCCAGATATAGATAAAAAATCGTCATTAAATCTTTTCTATAAGTACAAATATAAAATAAAGCAAATGTTTTTAAAAAACGATGCTAGGGGATTTAAGAATGCTGTTGTTTTTGGTGATAAAGCGCATATAAACAAAAAAGACTACGATATATTTATTAATATGGGACTATCTCATGTTTTAGCATTAAGTGGTTTACACATAGCTACAATTATAGCACTAGTCGGATTTTTCATAAATAAATTCTTCAAAATAAAAGAGTATAGGAATATTGCAATAGTTACTATAGTTAGCATATATTTTTTAATAATTAACTATTCATATTCTGTAGTTAGAACTTTTGCTGTTTATTATTGTTCAATAATTCTAGATAAATTTGGAATAAAATTAAATAGATTTACACTTTTACTAATTATCTCTAATGTAATTTTGCTATTTAATAAATATGCAATTTATTCTTACTCCTTCATATTTTCTTTTATATGTTATGCTATAATTATATTAGTTAGGGACAAAATAGATTTTATTAAAATATACATTATTTTGCAACTAATAGTTTTGCCTATAACAATTAACTTAAATAATCAGATTAATATTTTTGGATTTATGCTAGTTCCATTTTTAACGCTATTATTTGAACTTATCTATTTGCCTTATCTACTAATCTGCGTATTTTTTAAAGTCAGTGATTATTTTACACCGTTTTTTATAAAATTAATTAACTTACTTTATATAGATAGTTTAAATATAATTATTAAAGATTTAAATATATTTACTACTCTTATCTATTACTATTTAGTTTATACAATAATTATCAAAAAAATGCATAGTAAGATTTTAAGAATAATTTTTGCTGTAATTATAGTACTGTTTCCTATAGCAATAAAAAAGCCTAGTATTAAAATTGTATTTTTTGATGTGGGACAAGGTGATGCAACTTTAATTATGCTAGATAATGGAGTTGATATTTTAATAGATGGTGGAGGGAATATATATGATAAAGATAGGAGTGCTGATATTGCTAGATACATAATAATTCCCTATTTGAAAGAGCAAGGTATAGCTAAATTAGATTACATTATAGCTTCTCATGGAGATATTGATCACATTGGATCATTTGAATATTTAACTAAAAATTTTAAGTATGACTATCTATATACTAATTGTGATAAACTCAGTGAACTAGAAACAAAAATAGAAGCTAAGCCGCTTACATATTTAGAATTAACAAGTAAAAACTATAATATTGAATTTAGTTGTGTGCCAAGAGATAATGAAAATGATTCTAGTGTCGTAACTAGAGCATTATTGATGAATAAAAGTTTCTTATCAATGGGAGATATGAGTTTAGAATATGAAAAACTTTATAATGAGAATATTGATATTTTAAAGGTTAGTCACCATGGTTCTAAAACATCTACATCAAAAGAGTTTATAGAAAATATTAGACCAAGGTATGCTATTATAAGCGTTGGAGAAAACAATCAATATAATCATCCTAGTAGGGACGTATTAAATAACCTTCTAAATAGTAAAGTTTATCGTACGGATAAAGATGGAGCAGTAGAGATAGTTATTGGTGAGGATGTTATAATTACCAAGAAAAAATGATTTTGATGATATAATAGTTAAAATATGGTAAAATAGAACAAATGAGAGGTGAGTTCTATGAATTTTATTATCAAGTCTAACGTATCAAATTTAATCGACAAACAGGTAAAATTGTTGAAGAATAAACTTGAAGAAACAAGAGAAGTTGAAGTTATAAAATATGATATGGAAATATCTTCTTTAGAAGAAATTTTAGAAGAAGCAAATAGTTATTCAATGTGGTCTAAGTTTAAACTAATTGTTTGTACTAACGCTAATTTTTTAACTGCTAAGGGTATTGATAATTCAGATATTAAAAATGATTATGATTTATTAGATGAGTATATTAAAATAGATTCTATGATTAGTTCGGTTGTTTTTATTGTAAATGGGGAGTTTGATAAACGAAAAAAAATTTATAAAAGCTTAATAAAAAAGTGTAAACTATTTGAATTAGATAATTTTGATAATAATAAGATTATTAATCTAGTTAAAAATCGTATTGATAAAGCATTAAAAACAATCAGTGATGAGGATGCGAAATATGTTTGTGAGAGGTTAAGTTATAATTTGTCACTTATTTTTGTGGAGCTTGATAAACTGTGTCTTATTGAAGAAGATGTTATTACGAGAGGTGTGATAGATATACTTATTACTAGAAGTGTAGATGATACAATATTTGAACTCACGTCTGCTATAATAGCTTGTGATATAAAAAAGGCATACGATATCTATAACTATTTAATTATGAATAAGGAGGAGCCAATTGCAATGATTGCAATGACTGCTAACCAGTTTAGGTTACTATTACAAGTTAAAGGTTATGCAAATCAAGGGCTTGGTGAAAAAGAGATTGCTTCTAAGTTAAAAGTTCATCCTTATCGTGTAAAATTAGCTTTAAAAAATAAGGGGTTTAATCGAAATATGATCCTTAGATATTTAGATAAATTGTGTGATATCGATTATAATATAAAGACTGGTAAAGAAGATAAGTTTGAAGGGTTTAGAATGTTCATTTTAACTTTAAAAAGCGTATAATAAAAAGCACCCACTGTGAGTGCTTTTTATTATAAACTATTAACTTTTTTTGCTAGTCTTGCTTTTTGATTCGCAGCAAAGTTCTTGTGGACAATACCTTTACTTATTGCTTTATCAAGTTTCTTGTACGCAACTTTTAAATTAGTTTCTGCAGCAGCTTTATCATTTGAAGTTATTGCAGCTTCAACGTTTTTCACTGCTGTTCTCATACTAGATTTATATGCTGAAGTGTATGCTCTTCTCTTATTATTAGTTTTAACTCTTTTTGCTTTACTTTTTATGTTTGGCATTTGTTTCACCTCCTATTATATATACATTTGCATTATATATTGTAACAAATAACTAAAAAAAAAGCAATAAATAACGATAATAATAAATAAAAAAGTTAATTTAAATGCTTAGATATTTAATATCAGCTCATTTTATGGTAAAATATACTAGTATTTAGAAAGAAATGGTGAAACTAGATGAATCAAGAAAATATAAGAAATTTCTCAATAATAGCCCATATCGACCATGGGAAAAGTACTCTTGCTGATCGAATCCTAGAATTTACAGGAAGTGTTTCTTCACGTGAGTCTAAGGCACAAATCTTGGATTCAATGGATATTGAACGTGAGCGGGGAATAACAATAAAATTGAATGCAGTACAACTAGAATATGTTGCTAAGAATGGTGAAAAATATTTATTACATTTAATTGATACTCCAGGTCACGTTGACTTTACATATGAAGTTAGTAGAAGTTTAGCCGCTTGTGAGGGTTGTATACTTGTTGTAGATGCGGCACAAGGAATTGAAGCTCAGACACTTGCTAATGTGTATTTGGCATACGACAATAACTTAGAAATAGTTCCAGTAATTAATAAGATTGATTTACCAGCCGCAGAACCAGAACGAGTTAAAGAAGAGATTGAAAATGTTTTAGCAATTGAAGCAGAAGATGCCGTGCTTGCTAGCGCAAAGGCTGGGATTGGAATTGAAGATATTTTAGAGCAAATTGTTACTAAAATTCCAGCGCCAACTGGAAGTGTGGACGAACCATTACAAGCACTTATTTTTGATAATTACTTTGACCCATATCGTGGAGTTATTGCAAGTGTAAGAATAAGAAATGGTAGCGTAAAAAAAGGGGACAAAATTAAAATGATGGCAACTGGTGCTGAGTATGAAGTTGTTAGTGTTGGAGTATATACACCGTTTGAAAAAGAAAAATCTGAACTTGTTTGTGGCGAAGTAGGATTTATTACTGCAAGTATTAAATCTATTGATACTACAAGAGTTGGAGATACAATCACTCATGTAAATAATCAGGCAAAAATGCCATTAGAAGGGTATCGGAAAATGAATCCGATGGTTTTTTCTGGTTTATATCCTATTGATTCATCTCAATATGTTGACTTAAGAGAAGCCTTAGAAAAATTAAACTTAAATGACGCTGCATTAGAGTTTGAACCAGAAAGTTCACAAGCACTTGGATTTGGATTTAGATGTGGATTTTTGGGACTTTTGCACATGGAAATTATTCAAGAACGAATTGAACGAGAATTTAATATCCCAATTATTACTACTGCACCATCGGTTGTATATCATGTTCACACTACAGATGGGAATATGCTTGAGGTTGCAAACCCATCAATGATGCCGGAGGTGCAAAGAATAGATCGTGTTGAAGAACCGACAGTTAATGCTACAATCATTGTTCCTAACGATTATGTAGGTAGTGTTATGGAGCTCTGTCAACAAAAACGTGGGGAATTTAAAAATTTATCTTATATTGACAAGACTCGTGTAGAAATTTTATACAATATGCCACTTGGAGAAATTGTTTTTGACTTCTTTGATAAATTGAAATCAAGTACGAGGGGATATGCTTCGTTTGATTATTCACTAAATAAATATAAACAATCAAAGTTAAGTAAGATGGAAATTTTATTAAATGGAGAAAGTGTTGATGCGCTAAGTTTGATTGTTCATAAAGACTTTGCTTATACAAGAGGAAAAGCAATTACTGAAAAGTTATAAGAAATTATTCCAAGGCAACAATTTGAAGTTCCAATTCAAGCAACAATTGGTAATAAAGTTATTGCAAGAAGCACTATCAAAGCGCTTAGAAAAAATGTTATTGCTAAGTGTTACGGTGGGGATGTTTCTAGAAAGAAAAAGTTATTACAAAAGCAAAAAGAAGGAAAAAAACGTATGAAAGCTGTAGGAAGTGTTGAAGTTCCACAAGAAGCGTTTTTAGCTGTACTAAGTGTCGACGAATAGTGTCTATGTTCACATCCCTTTTTGTGATAAATTATGTAATTATTGTGATTTTACTAAAGTATTAAACTACAGTAAATTTGTAGATAAGTATTTAGATGCTCTTGAAAATGAAATGAAATCAGTCTATCTTGGTGAAAAAATTAGGACTATTTATATTGGCGGAGGTACACCTTCATGTTTAACCATCACTGAGTTAGAACGTTTATTTAAAATATTAAACTTACTAAATATTGAGGATGATTATGAATTTACTTTTGAAATGAATATAGAAAGTACAACATTAGAAAAATTACAATTTTTAAAAGATCAAGGAGTTAATAGATTATCATTGGGGGTGCAGACCTTTAATGATAAGTTGTTAAAAATCATTAATCGTTCTCATCATCAATTGGAAGTGGGAAGAGTTATTGCAAGCGCAAAGCAAGTAGGGTTTTCTAATATTAGTATTGATTTAATGTTCAACTTACCTAGTCAAACTGAAAGTGATTTAGAAAGTGATTTAAACTATTTTTTGGACTTAGAGCTAAGTCATATTTCAATCTATTCATTAATATTGGAAGAAAAAACAATTTTTTATAAAAATAGTGTAGCGGTAGATTATGACATGTTTGAACTTTGGTACTATAAAATTAAAACATGCTTAGAAAATCATAATTATATTCATTACGAAACAAGTAGTTTTTGTAAAAAAGGGTTTGAATCAAAACACAACTTAGTGTACTGGGAATGTGAAAATTATTATGGGTTTGGACTTGGGAGTAGTAGTTATATTGATAATATCAGAAGTCAAAACACGACTTCAATTACGCTATATAACAGAATGAATTATGATAGAGAAAGTGATGTATTGACAAAACTTGATCAAATGCAAGAATATATGTTTTTAGGGTTGAGAAAAACAAAAGGAGTATGTTTTAGTAAGTTTTATGATAGGTTTAATGAAGAAATAAGTTCGGTGTTTGATTTAGAAAAGATTGACAGTAATTTGATAGAAATAACTAGTGACTACATTAAACTTTCCAATGGTGGACTGGTAGTTGCAAACGACGTGCTAATAAACTTTGTGTAAATGGTAGGTGAGATTATGAAAAAAACTAAAGCAAGAAAACTATGTTTTATAGAACTTTCAAATATTACAAATAAGGGGATGAGAGATTTAGTAATAAGTGAAAAGCTAAATAAGGAATTATCAAAATATAAAAATATTGGTGTGTATATGCCAATAAGAAATGAATGTGTATTAAATTTGGATAGTAACTTTACACTTTGTTATCCAAGAGTTATTGGAAAGGAAATGAAATATTTTGATGATAGTATGGGGTTTGAAACCAGTAAATTTGGAATCAAAGAGCCCATTAGTGATGATGAAATTATTCCAGATATTATTATTGCACCATGTGTTGGGTTCTTTGAAAACTATCGTTTGGGATATGGTGGGGGATTTTATGACCGTTACTTATCTAAACATCAAATAAAGACGATTGGAATAGCATATAAAGAAACAAAATTAAATAGCCTTGAATTTAATGATTATGATATTTGTTTAAGTGAAATAATAGAAATATAGGTGTAGAATGGAAGAGATTATTATTGAATATTATGTACTTAGTTGTGGTATTATTGGACTAGTGTTAGCTCAACTGTTAAAACCATTGTTTGGTATTGTTAAATTCAGAAAGTTTCAAATAAGTTTGATTGGAGCTAGTGGATGCTTTCCAAGTTCGCATACATCATTTATAATTGCTACTACTTTAGCAATTGGGATTAAAGATGGTTTTACATCATCAGCATTTGCTCTTGGAGTTGTAATTAGTTTAGTTATAATGTATGATGCCATGAATGTTAGATACTATGCTGGAAAAAACATTGAACTAACTAAGCAAATAATTAGAGATTTAAAAAAACAGGAGTTTAAATTAGATAATCCGATCTATATCAATAATTTAAAAGAGATTTTAGGTCATGAAAGATTAGAGGTATTAGGGGGATTTATTTTAGGAATTATCATCCCCTATTTTATATTAAAGATGTAAGGAGACAATTATGGCAAGAATTAAAATAATGCAAGATCATGAAGTGGATAGTGACACGTTAGAAATATTAGAATCATATAAAAATAAGACTGGAATAAATCATACAGTATATCGAGTAATGGCTAATAAACCAGAATTACTAAAAGCGTTTATGAATTATACTTCTACAATTAGAATTACTTCTACATTAGAAAATGGACTAGAAGAACTATTGATGTATTTTGTTGCCAATATCAATAAATGTGATTACTGAGCAAAGGCAAGAATTGTTTCGGGTAAACAAAAAAATATGGATATAGATAAATTTACATATATATATGACTATAAAAACCAATCTGATATTTATACAAAATCAGAAATGGCTGTTTTGAATTTTGTGTCAAAAGCGGTTGAAAATTCAATGAGTGTTAATGATTGTGATGTAGTAGAACTAAAAGAATATTATAGTGATGCACAAATAATTGAGATATTATTTTTTATTAGTTATATGCTAACAACAAATACTATAATTAATAGTTTGAACATTGAGACTCCTAAGGAACTATAAAACAATTTAATGAAATATTAATGTATTACACAAAATCACTTGACATAGTGATTTTTTTGCTATACAATGGACTTGCCTTAAGATGAATGAATAGAAAGGATAATAGAAATGAAAAAGAAAATTAGAGAAATTGCAAAACTTTCAAGAGGTGTAAATACAACACGTTTTAGAAGTAATAATGAGGATGGAGTTGAACTATATGATCAACAATCATTCAACTATGATAGTGAATTTTATGAAGAACATAATGTAGTATCTAACAAACAAATTGAAGATGATAAATATTTAAATAAAGGTGATATAGTAATAAGTAATTTAACTCAAAAAGCAGTAATAGTTAGTTCAACAAACCAAGGAAAAATTATTACTGCTAACTTTACTAAGGTTGAATTAAAAATTAATCTGAATAAAGGATATTTTATCTATTTGTACAATAACAGTAGTAATGTCCAAAAACAGAAGCAACAAAATACTCTAGATTCAGGAGTTATTCAAATATTAAATAATAAGTCTATGGAAAATATAGAAATAGATATTGTAGATGAAGAGTTACAAGAACAAATAGGAGTTGCTTATTTAACAACTAGAAAATTAATGACTAATTTAAATAAATCGGCAGAATTAGTAGAAAAATTAACAAATACTATTATAGAAAATAAAATTTGAGGATATTAAACAAATATTAGAGGGGAGTGGAGTATATGAAGCCGAGAAAAAGTGAGTTAAAATTTGAAAAAGAATTAATTGCTTATTTAGAAAACTTAGGAGGAGTAAAGCAATGGGAATATTTACCTAATGTTAAAACTACAAATGGGTTATGGAGGAATTTTAAGAAGATATTAGAAAGTAATAACAAACACACTTTGGATAAAGAACTTTCAGTCACAGAATTTAATCAAGTTATAAAAAGGGTTACAGACTTAAAAACACCATTTGAAGCGGGGCAATTTCTTTATGGAGTTAACGGTGTATCTGAAATTGAAATTGATTTAGATAATGGTAAGCATATTTTTCTTAAAGTTTTTAATCAAGCAAATATAGGTGCTGGCTCTACAGTGTATCAAATAGTTAATCAAATAGAGCGAAAGAAAATAATTGATGGCAAACCTAATCGTCGTTTTGATGTTACGTTATTAATTAATGGTTTACCGATTATTCAAATTGAATTAAAAACTGTAGGTCATAGTGTTAATGAGTCGTTTAATCAGATGAAGCAATACATTTCAGAGAAGCAGTTTGATGACATTTATTCTACCTTACAGATATTGGTTGGTATGACGCCTAATGAGATTAAATATATGGCTAATGCAAAACTAAATGATTTTAGTAGAGATTTTGCATTTGATTGGCAGTCTGAACATAAAATAGTTAATTCTTGGAGAAAATTCTCTGATGAAGTATTATCAATTCCCATGGCACATAATTTAGCAACTAGATATATGGTATTAGATGGGACAAAGAATAAAGAGAGTATTAAGGTGATGAGACCTTATCAAGTTAGGGCAACCAAAAATGCATTGGATAAAATAAACAAACATGATTTTAAACATGATGGTAAATTAGGATATATTTGGCATACAACTGGTAGTGGGAAAACTATCACCAGCTTTAAAACAGCTTGGTTAGCAAGTAAGATGTCGCATGTTGATAAAGTAGTCTTTCTAGTTGATAGAATAGCTTTAACTAATCAGACTAGTGATGCTTATAGGGCCTATGATCCAATTATTAGTAATAATGGAGTAGTGGTAGATACTGCAAATGTTTCGGATCTAATTGATAAATTAAAAAGTAAAAGTGATAAGAATATTATTGTAACAAGCATTCAAAAAATGTCTCGTTGTGTTGACAGAATGGATTGTGATAGTTTAAAAAAGAATATTTTATTTATCGTTGATGAAGCCCATAGATCAACTAGTGGAGAAAAAGAAACAGAAGGAATGTTTGCCCGTATTAGAAATAAAATTCCTACATCAGCTTGGGTTGGATATACTGGAACACCTAATTTTAAAAAGAACAAAATTACAACAGAAGCTATTTTTGGTGAATTACTACATGCATATACGATAAAAGAGGCAATAGTAGATAATAATGTCTTAGGATTTAATGTTGAATTTAAGGAAACTATTAAAGCTCCTAAAGATCCAAGTGCAGAAGATATTGATGATAACATGAAAGCAAGTGTTTATGATAATCATCCTGATCATGTCAATTTGGTAGTAAAAGATATTTTTAAAAATTGGCAGACTCGATCAAGCAATTATAAGTACAATGCTCTATTAACAGTGCATGTAGGAGGGGGGAAAGCCTCTACTCCAAGAGCAATGGAATATTATTATAAAATGTTAGAAGAAAATCAAAAATATCCAGATGATAAACAAATCAAAGTAGCTGTCAGTTTCTCTATGGATACATCCAATAGAGATAATCAGCTGTCTACAAACAAGAATTTAGAAAAGGCTATCAAGCAATATAATCAACAATTTAATACCAATTATGATTTAACTACGACTAAGGAGTATAAAGAAGACTTGGTTAGACGCTTAAATAAAACAAGTGATGATCAAAACTATTTAGACTTAGTTATCGTGGTTGATCAATTGTTAACTGGTTTTGATGCTCCACAGTTGAACACCTTATATGTTGATAGAACTCTAAAGGGTGGTAACTTAATTCAAGCATATTCTCGAACTAATAGAATCCATAATAATATTTACAAACCACATGGTAATATTATTAACTATCGCTGGCCAACTCAAAATGAAGAAGAAATGAATGATTCATTAGCGATTTATTCAGATATTAGCTCCGCTGACAAACAATTATCATTAATAGAAAGTGGTATATTGATTAAAAATTTCAAAGAAGTAAAAGAAAATGCTAAAGAAATTGTCGAAAATCTATCTAAATTAACAGATGAATTTACAAAAGTTCCAGATAGTGAAAGAGAGCAAAAAGAAGTATACGAGCAACTTAAAAAATACAATGCAATAATCAATAAGTTAAAACAATATAGTGAAGATGAACATGGTGAACCAATATCTGCTTATGATGATCGTGAAGGTTTCTATAAGATTATTGGGATAGGTGAGGAAGAAGAAATTTATTTAACTACAGTAATCGCAAATAGAATTAAAGAAAAAATTTCAGAAGATGAAGATATAGATATTTCTCAAGTAGATCTGCAAATGGAACACATTAGTGAAGTAAGAATTAACTATGATTATTTAAGTGAGTTAATTAAGAAAATGGCCAATAGTATCCATGACAACAAAACAAAAGAAGTAGAAACAATTAAAAAAGAAATTGAAAAAGAAATTGAAAAATCTGATAACTTTAATTTGAAGACAAAAATATCTAATTTCATTGAAAAAATAATAAGTGGTAAATATACATTTGAGTCATATCCAGTAAATGAAGCTAAAGAAAATATCTATCAAACAATTTATCAAGAACACACTAATGATAATATGAAACAAATCGAAAAATTTATTAAACAATGGGATTTAGCTATAAATGTTGATTTATTATATAAACTTATTAGTAAACATCGCTATGGCAATAGAGAAGATCTAAATAAGCAAGATGAATTAAATGAGCTAATCAATCACTCAAAAAACAATTTTCAAAGTTCAACAGGTGAAAACCTTAAGAAATTAACTTGGATTCAATATCGAATTAAAGTTAGAGAATCAATGTATGAACTTGCTGATAAAATTAAAAAAGAAGAGTAAATATGCAAGAGTGTAAAACAACTATTATTAAATTAGATAATTAAAAGGGGGGACAATTAAAATGGAGGGAAATAACAACAAAAAACCAAAAATAAGATTCAAAGGATTTACTGACGCTTGGGAACAGTGTAGGTTGGAGGAAGTATTTATCAAGGGTGGATCTGGTGGTACTCCTAAATCTACGAACAAAGCATATTATGATGGAAAGATCCCGTTTTTAGGAATATCAGATATTTCAAAATCAAATGGATATATTTATAAAACTGAGAAATACATCACAGAAGAAGGTCTGAATAACTCATCTACTTGGATTGTTCCAACTGGTTCTATAAGTCTAGCTATGTATGCGTCTGTTGGTAAATTAGCTATATTAAATACTGATGTTACAACATCACAAGCGTTTTATAATATGGTTTTTGATAATAATAATTTACGTGATTTTATTTATCATCGTTTAAGTAAATCGTACGACTCAGAAGAATGGAGAAAATTAGTTTCTACAGGTACGCAACCTAATTTAAATGCTGAAAAAGTTAAGAAATTTAAAATTTCTATCCCAACTAATAAAGTAGAAATTGCTATGATTTCGAACTTTTTTATGAAAACGGACAACCTTATCACCCTTCATCAGCGTAAGTGTGATAAACTTAAAGAATTGAAGAAAACTTTACTTTCAGAAATTTTTCCGAGAAATGGTGAAAACACACCTAATTTAAGATTTGGAGGATTTACTGACGCTTGGGAACAGCGGAGGCTGAGGGATATCCTAATAGAATTTAGTGAAAAATCAAAAAAAGAAAATGAATATAAAGTTTTATCAAGTACAAATATAGGGATGGAACTTCGAGACGGCAGAGTATCTGGGCAATCTAATGTTGGATATAAAATTATTGACAATGGTGATTTAGTGCTTTCTCCACAAAACTTATGGTTGGGTAACATAAACATAAACAACATCGGAAAAGGACTGGTTTCACCTAGTTACAAGACTTTTAAGTTTAAAGACATAGATTCAAATTTCATTAAACCACAATTAAGAACCTCAAAAATGATGGAGAGTTATAAGAACGCGTCTACTCAAGGGGCGAGTGTTGTTAGAAGAAATCTTGACATTGATTTATTTCAACAGATAATTATTTTAATACCAACTCAACTTGAACAGCGTCGAATCGGAACCTTTTTCTGGGATTTAGACAATCTCATCACCCTTCATCAGCGTATGCATCTTTTAAATTATATTAGTCTTGATAGAGATCTTATTATTAAATCAGTATCTTGGTTTTCTAGTTCATGAATTACATGAAGGTAGGTTTTTTGTGTTGTTGTCATACTTGAATGACCTAATCTTCTAGCAACACTAGCAATTGTTACTCCTGCATATAAGAGTAACGATGCGTGTGTATGTCTCAATCCGTGAATCGAAATTTCGGGTATATCTGCACTTCTACAAATTTTAAATAATCTATTATTAGGTGTTGAGTTAAAAACTCTCCCTTGTACAAATATAGGCTTATCTTTTTCTTTGCCACTTACAAGTCTAGCAAACTGACTTACTGTCTGCCAATCAATTTGAATTTTTCTAATGGATGACCTATTTTTTGTGGGTAAAAATCCTCCGTGTCCTTTATAATTCCAAGTTTTGCTAACAGATACAGTTTGGTGAGTAAAATCAAAATCATCGGGTGTTAATGCTAATGCTTCTGAGAATCTCATGCCAGTTTTTGCTATAATTAGAATTAACCAATCCCAATTTATTTCATCTGTTAGATTTAGATTTTTAACTAGTGAATGTAACTCAAATTGGTTTAAATATTTCTGTTTTTTCTTTTTTGGAGGTCTGCCTTTTATAATCGCTTTTCTTGTTGGATCTCTTTCAATTAATCCGTCGTCTACAGCATCTAAAATACATGCTTTAAGATGATGATGAAAATCCATTGTGGTTTGTTTTTCGTGGAATTCGGCATATTTATTTATTATGTGTTGATAGGTTGTTCTATTAATTTCAAACAATTTCATATTAGGTACTATCTTATTTATCCATATTTCAGTCATTCTATATTTAGATAATGTTACATCTCTCACTGCTCCTATTTTAAATATTTTTACCCATTGGTGGAAATATTTTGAAAAAGTATCTTTTTTTGTTATTAATTTTAACATTTTTTTCTCCTTCTTATAAATGCATACGCTGATGAAGGGTAATGAGATTGTCCAAGGTGTCGAATATCTGAATAATTTCTTTTTGTTCTTTCTCTGTCGGAATTAAAATCTTAATTTCTAAAAAATCAGATTCATGTATTCTCCATTGTCCATAAATGACACCTTGTCGATATCGTATCATCTTAGCAATAAAATCTTTACGAGTTGATAAAATTCCGATATATCTACTCTCTAACTTACTCTTTGAGAAAAATATACTATATACTGGTGAAATCACAGCTTTTCCAGTCTTATTGAACCCTATTGATCCTGTTTCGAGATTATTTGAGCTATAGATAAAATCTCCATATTCCGTGACTTTGTATTTTTTCTGACTGCTTGTAACTAAGAAACTCCGATCATATCTGTCACCTTTGGGCGTAACCCCTAATCCCTGAACAAATGACATTAGTGGATATTCTTCATTCTCTGGGACTTGAGTATTTCTCTCTACCAATAAATCCCCCAACTCACACTGTTCCCAAGCGAAAGTATAGTATCAGTCAATAACATAAAATTGTTTTAAATTATTTGAAGAACATAAAAAGTTGAACTGTAATCTTTAAATTATAAGTGTCCGTATGTATTACACACGGTTATTTTAAATCAGTAATTGACATTTTGTTGTCAATGTACTATACTGTTTTTAGTGTGCTGTAGCACAAATATAAGGAGGAATTAGTTTGATGGAGAAAACTAAGAAAATAGGTATTATTGAAAGAGTAGGCAGGTTCTTACCAGAATCTAACCTATTGTTCTTAATACTAATCGGGATTTTAATTGTAGTAAGTTATTTTTTGAGTGGAACTTACAACAAGGTTGGTAGTGATGAAACGTACGTAGTAGAGAATTTAATTTCTTTAGATGGGTTTAGATGGATACTTTACAATATTATTAATAACTTTAGAGCATATCCACCACTTGGAATCGTAATTGTTGGTGTAATTGGTTTTGGGTTTGCTGAGAAAGTGGGTTTACTTGGAACTTTGATTAAAAAAGTTGGGCATTCTACACCTGAGTCATTCATTTTACCAGTTATTGTATTTATTGGTATCAACTCATCAGTGGCTAGTGATGCGGGGTATATTGTATTAATTCCACTTGCTGGAGCACTTTATGCTGGACTTGGAAGAAATCCTTTAGTTGGTATTGCTGCGGCCTTTGCAGCGGTTTCTGCTGGATTTGGAGCGGCACTTATTCCAACACCAGGAGATGGATTACTTGGAGAAATTACGGTTAGAGTTGCTGAAGGTGCAGGGATTCCTGTTAAATATGGTGAAGTTACAATGAACTATATCTTTATGATTGCTTCCACATTCTTCTTAACTGCTTTAATTACAATTATTACTAAAGTATTCATAGAAAAACGTGCTTCTCACCATGAGATTATTTTACCAGATGAAGATAAGATTGAAATTGGGGAACTAAATAATGAAGAAAAGAAAGGGCTTAAAAATGCTTTTATTGCTTTATTAATTGTTGTTGCTACAATATTAGTTTTATACTTTACTGGACCACTTAAAAACTATACTGTTGAATTAGAAACTGGTGGAGAAAAGTTAATGAAGCCAATTTTAGATAATATTATAATTATAATGATTGCTTTATTTTTATTCCCATCTATTGCTTATGGTAGAAGTGTTAAGAAAATTACTAATGGTAAAGAGTATATTCAAGTTACAACTACTGCAATGAAAGATATGGCATACATTATGGTATTTGCAATTTTTGCTGGAAACTTTTTATCAATATTTAATCATTCAGGTTTAGCTCAATATATTGCAAATCACGGAGCTCAACTTTTAATTGATTTAAATATACAAAATGATATTCTATTACTAATTGCGTTTATTGCAATCTGTGCTGTTGTAAACTTATTTATGGGAAGTGCTAGTGCTAAATGGACATTGCTTGCCCCAATTTTCGTTGTTATGTTAAATACTACTTCTAAGTCACTTAGTCCTGAAATTGTGCAAGCTGCTTATCGTGTGGCTGATTCTTCTACAAATATTATTTCACCATTGATGACATATATGGGAGTAATTTTAATTACTGCAAAGAAGTTTGCTCCTAAGTTTGAGGTTGGAGATTTAATGGCAATGATGATGCCTTATTCAATGGCTATATTTATAGGATGGTCACTGTTCTTTGCAATTTGGATGGCTCTTGGAATTCCATTTGGAGTATAAATGAATAATTTCAATGTTTTATTATATAAATTATTGACACGTTGATGTAAATACAGTATAATATACTATGTGGAAAATTCCTTTTTCAAAACAATGGCCCCGGAAACCATGTTTAGGATTAAATTAGGAGAAGAATTATGAAGACATATATGGCTAAGCCAAGCGAAATTGAAAGAAAATGGTATATAGTTGATGCTAAGGATAAAACCTTAGGTAGAATATCAACTGAGATTGCAATGATATTAATGGGTAAAAATAAGCCTACGTATACACCGCATATTGATACTGGTGATAATGTTATTGTTGTTAATTGTGAACAAGTAGTGCTAACTAAAGATAAATGGGAAAAGAAAAAGTATTATCGTCACAGTGGATTTGCTGGTGGGTTAAAGGTTAGAACTGCAAGTGAAATGAGAGATAAGTTCCCTGAGAGAATTATTGAGGAATCAGTTAAGGGAATGTTACCTAAAGGTAAATTAGGTAGAGCAATGTATAAGAAATTATTTGTGTACGCTGGAAGTGAGCATCCTCATGCTGCTCAAAAGCCAGAAGTGCTAGAGTTTTAGGAGGTGTAGATATGTCAGTTATTCAAGCTACAGGAAGACGTAAGCAATCAGTTGCACGTGTTAGAATGACAGGTGGAAGTGGTAAAGTTATAGTTAATGGTGTGGATATTAAAGATTATTTACCGTTTGAAACTTTAGTTATGGATGTCATGCAACCGTTTACAATTACAGAAACAGTGGGTAAATTTGATATCACTGTTAATGTAAAAGGCGGAGGATTTACTGGACAAGCTGGTGCAATTCGTTTGGGAATAGCACGTGCTTTAATTATTGAAGATCCAGATCTTAGAAGTTCTCTTAAGTCATCAGGAATGTTAACAAGAGATGCAAGAGTTAAAGAACGTAAGAAATATGGACTTAAAAAAGCGAGAAGAGCTCCACAGTTTTCAAAACGTTAAGATTTATCAATGGGAAGGTATTTACCTTCCTTTTTGTTATATGGATAGGAGGAAGTATGGACTTAAGTATGTTAAAAGGCGTTGGGGTGAAGAAAAAAGAGAGCCTTGCATTAATTGGAATAACTAGTGTTGAGCAATTACTCCATTACTATCCATATAAAGTTAATTTTTATGATTATACTAATCTTTATGAAAAAAAAGTGATTATTAAGGTTAAAGTTGTAAATAAGTCTAATGTTAGGTATATTAGAAATAACTTAAAGATGTTTAGTTTTAGTGGGTTGTATCAAGGCAGTGAATTGAAATTTACTGTGTTTAATCAAATTTTTTTACATAAGTATATAATAGTAGGTACAGAAGTTAGTGTTATTTGTAGTATGTTTAAAAATAATTTTACTGTTGAAAGAATTATTTTTGATAATAAAATTCCGTTTGTTGATGTTAAATATCGTAGTAAAAAAGGAATAAAAAGTGATGAAGTTAAAAGACTAATTATGCAATCCCTAATTGATTATCACTATTTGCTGGATAATTTATTGGATAATAAATTAATGAATAAGTATAAATTATTAGATATAAAAGAAGCGGTGTATTTGATACATAAACCACTTACTGTAACAGACTACAATAATGCAGTTAGAACTTTAAAGTATTATGAAGCATATAATTTTATGTCGTTTTTAAAAGAAAATCGTACAAGTAATTTAGAATATGATTTTAGTTACGTTGAACTTGAAAATAATCGAAAGTTTGTTGATAATTTACCATACGAATTGACTATTTCTCAACAAGAAGTTGTTAATGATATCTACGATGATATCAACAGATCATTAAGGATTAGAAGACTAATTCATGGAGATGTTGGTTGTGGTAAGACAATTATAAGTATTATTTGTGCACAAATGTTTACAGCACAATCAAGACAAGTTGCAATTTTATGTCCGACTCAAATTTTGGCTAAACAAATGTTTGAAAATTATGCTAAATATTTGGGTGGAGGATTACTATTTGATAATGGATTAAAAAAACAGGAGCGTGAATCAGCTTTGCAACAGATTGCAAATAACGAAGTTAGTTTCGTTGTTGGTACACACTCAATTTTAAATGATAATATTAAATTTTACAATTTAGCATTGATTGTAATTGACGAACAGCATAAGTTTGGTGTTGAGCAAAGAGAAAAGCTTATAAGGAAACAGGAGGATACAAATGTAATTTTAATGAGTGCTACTCCAATACCAAGAACAATGGGATTGGTACTATTTGACAATTTGAATTTAAGTCCGATTAAAACTTTACCAAGAAATAGAAAATCAGTGGAAACTATCTACGATGATAAATTAACAAGTGAAATTATAACAGATATTAGAAATGAAATAATTAAAGGTAATCTTGTATATGCAGTTGCACCTATGATAGATGAAAGTGAAAATAGTAATTATAGTGTAGAAAAGATTTATGCAGAGTATACAAAATTGTTTGGTAAAAAAGATATTGGAGTGTTACATGGTAAGTTAAGTTCAGATGAACAAGAAAATATTATTAAAGAATTTAAAGGAGGAAAAAAGAAAATATTGATTTGTACAACTATTATAGAAGTTGGTGTTGATATCCCAAATGCAAGTAGAATTTTAATTCATGGAGCTTCTAGATTTGGACTTGCGACACTTCACCAATTACGTGGAAGAGTAGGTAGAAGTGAAATTAATGCTAAATGTTATATTATTGATAACACTTTAACAGAAAGGTTAGAAATAATTGTGAAAAGTAGGGATGGATTTGAAATTAGTGAAGCAGATTTTCAACTTCGCGGACCAGGTAATTTAGCAGGGAACGTCCAAAGTGGATACGATGGGTTTAAACTAATTGACGTTTTTTCAGATATAAATATCCTTAAAGCAGCTAAAGATGATGTTATGTAATATCGGGGGAATAGATGTTTTATCCTGCTTTAGTTGACAGTACAATCTATCTATGATAATATATAAAATATAATTGAAGAATATATATAATTAAGCACACTAAGTGTAGGAAATTGGGTTAGATTCCCATACAGAGCCGCTACTGTAATGCAAGCAATTGTTAGTCAGACACGTTTTATATATTTTGTTGATTAGATCTTCGAGCATAAGATTTACAACTTTTATCACATATACTGTTACTATACTTTATAGAATAAAACTGTAAATCACTTGTAGATTTGCAGTTTTATTTATTTAGAAAGGTGTGATTTGGTGAGTGATAAAGCAATACTTGTTGTTAGTTTTGGAAGTACCTACAAAACTACGAGAGAGAAAACAATTGATTTAATTGAAAAAAAGATTAAGGAAGAGTTTGTTGATTATGCGGTTTATGGTGCATATACTAGTAAGGTCATCATTGATATTTTGAAAAAAAGGGACCAACTAGAAATTATGACCGTTAATGAAGCATTAGAGAAATTGTTAAATGATGGGATTAGAGATGTTATAGTTTTGCCTACACTAATGTTAAATGGAATAGAATTTGATAAAATTCAAAAAGAAGTTAATAAGTTTAAGCATCTATTTAATAAGTTAGTGCTTAAGCAAGCCCTCCTTTCTTCTACTGATGATTGCAAAAATGTTACTACTAGTATAATAGAAAATAATAAAGTGGATAATGATGAAGCAGTTGTGTTTATGGGACATGGTAGTTATCACCACACTAATAGTACTTATGCTTTGATTGATTATATGTTAAAGGAGCAAAAATATGATAATTACTATATGGCTACAGTTGAAGCTTATCCCAATATTACTAACATTATTGAAACTTTAAAGTTTAAAAAATATAAAAAAATCGTGTTAGTACCCTTTATGATTGTTTGTGGGGACCATGCGATAAATGATATGGCATCAAGTAGTAATGAATCGTGGAAAAGTATTTTAGAAAAATCAGGTTTTTTGGTTGAATGTGTAATGAAAGGGCTTGGGGAAAGTGACGAGATAAGACAAATTTTTATCGACCGTATTAAAAATGATTAACGGAAATATTGTAATCAATTATTTTATGATTATTCTAGCATTAATAATTGACTGTATAATAGGAGACCCGCAATTTGTTTTCCATCCTATTAGATTAATTGGTAAATTAGTACAGATATTTTTAAAGATTTATGATAAATTTAAGATAAAAAGTTATGTAGGTAAGTTTGTATATGGAGTTTTAATGACAATAATTGTTATAGTAGTTTCATTTGTTTTTACAAATTTACTAGTCAGATACGCTTATAAAATTAGTGATAACTTAGGGTTTTTAGTTCAAGTTATATTATCCTACTTTATTATTGCACCTAAATCACTTTACAGTGAAAGTATGAAAGTTTATCAGAGCCTTCGCTCAAATGATCTTAGTAGGGCAAGAATAAATCTTTCGTATATAGTTGGAAGAGATACAAGCAATCTTAGTGATAAAGGTATTATTGCTGCTTGTGTTGAAACTATCTCAGAGAATTTATCAGATGGAGTAATCGCACCACTTTTATTTATTTTAATTGGAGGAGTTCCGCTAGGAATGGCTTATAAAGCGGTTAATACACTTGATTCTATGGTAGGTTATAGAAATGATCGGTTTGAGTATTTAGGTAAGTTTGCTGCTAGAGTTGATGATGTTGTAAATTTTATACCAAGTAGAATGTCAGCAGTTATTATGATATTTGCCTCGGTTTTTATGAGACTTAATTATACTAATGCTATTAAAGTTTTTTTAAGGGATCGATTTAATCATAATAGTATAAATTCAGCTCAAACTGAATCTGTTTGTGCTGGGGCGCTTGGACTAGTTCTTGGGGGAACTAGTTATTACAATGGTATTAAAGTTATAAAACCGACGATTGGAAATGAAATTAATAAGCCTAATGTTAAGCACATTATTTTAGCAAACAAACTAATGTATGCTTGCGTGTTAATTTTTATTATAGTTTTAACCTTAATATATACTTTAAAGTAGAGGTGAATTTTAAATGTTTAAACTTAGAACAGGGATTACGACGGGTGCCTGTGCGACTGCAGCTGCTAAAGCCGGTGCGATGATGTTACTTGGTGGAGATGAAATTCCTACAGTTAAGATAAATGTTAAAGGTGGAGAATTGTTCATAGATATTGAAACATTTACAAAAAGAGCAGAAACAGTAGAAACTGCTGTTAGGAAATATGCAGGGGATGACCCTGATGTAACTGATCAAATTTTAATTGTAGCTAGTGTAAGAAAGTGTGAAAATGGAATTAAAGTCCGTGGTGGTAATGGAGTAGGAGTTGTTACTAAAAAAGGATTAAAAGTAGATGTTGGAAAGAGTGCGATTAATCCAGTTCCAATGGAAATGATTTTAAGTGAAGTGGATAAAGTTACTAAAAGCTTTCAATATAATGGTGGATTAGATATTATTATTAATGTACCAGATGGAGAGACTATTGCAAAAAAAACTTTGAATAGTCGTCTTGGAATTATTGGTGGGATATCAATTATTGGAACAACTGGGATTGTAAATCCAATGAGTAAGCAAGCATTAATTGATACAATTAAAATGGAAATTGATGTTCTAATTGCTAATGGGTGCAGTGAAATATTAATAAATCCAGGTAATTATGGGTATTATTTTGCAAAAGATGTTTTAAATGTAAGTGTTGATAATGCTGTAAAATGTTCTAATTATATTGGTAAAACTCTTGATTATGCCTATTATATGGGAGTAGAAAGAATTTTAGTTGTTGCTCATGCGGGTAAATTAATTAAATTAGCTGGTGGGATTATGAATACACATTCAAATGTTGCAGATTGTAGGATGGAAATAATTGCAGCCCACTGTGCAATTAATGGAATGAGTAGCTTGGTTATTAAGGAAATTATGCAATGTGTTACTGTTGATGAGGCTATTGAAATAATTAAACAATCGGATTTAGAGAAATTAATATGGAGTAGTATTGGAGACAAAATTAGTTACTACCTAAATCATAGAGTTCGAAACGATGTTGAAATAGAGTTTGTAATGTTCACTCATGAGCATGGCATCTTAGTTAGGAGATAATATGAAAGGAAAATTATTTGGGATTGGCGTAGGGGCAGGAGAAGCAGATTTGTTAACAATTAGGGCTGTAAATACAATAAAAAAATGTGATGTGATTGCCGTGGTAGCAAATGGAGAAAGCAAATATGCATTCAATATTGTAAAAGAGTATTTAACAAATAAAGTTGTTCAAGAGTGTGAGTTTTCAATGAGTCCTAATTTGGATACAAGAATGGAAAGTCGCAAAAAAGTTTTTAAACAAATTCGTAAGCTATTAGATAATGGAAATGATGTCGGGTTTTTAACAATTGGCGATCCAACAATATATTCAACTTACATGTATGTACATAAAATGATTAATGATGTTGGATATGAGACTGAGATTATTAGTGGGATTCCTTCATTTATTGCAGCAGCAGGAAAGTTAAACATTTCTTTATGTGAAGGAGAAGAACAATTACATATTATTCCAGCATCAAAGATGAGTAGTGAACAGATAAAAACTATGATGGAATTATCAGGGAATAAAGTCATTATGAAATCAGCACGAAATTTAGGAAACGTCGTGGAGAATTTGAAAGCAAGTGAAGATAATATATATGTTGTTAAAAATTGCTGTTTAGAAGGTGAAGAGATTTATCAAAACTTGGGAACTATTGAAGATTTAGAAAAACTAGGGTACTTAACTATTGTATTAGTAAAGGAGTAGATATGATTAAATTTGTTGGTGCAGGTCCAGGAGATAAAGAATTAATAACAGTTAAGGGAATGAATGCTCTTAAGAGTGCAGGATGTATAATTTATGCAGGGTCACTTGTGAATGATGAATTACTTGATTATGCAAGTGAAGATTGTGACTGCTTTAATAGTGCTTTTATGACACTTGAAGAAGTAGTAGTAATGATGAAAAAATATTATCTACAAGGGAAAAGTGTGGTTAGGTTGCATACTGGTGATCCTAGTATTTATGGTGCGATTAGAGAACAAATTGATTTGTTGATTGAAGATAAAATCAATTATGAAGTGATACCAGGTGTCAGTTCGTTTTTGGGAGCAGCTGCAAGTATTGGAGCAGAATATACCCTTCCTGGTGTAACTCAGACAGTTATCCTAACAAGAATGGAAGGAAGAACAAAAGTTCCTAAAAAAGAGAAAATATCTTCTTTAGCTAATATTGGTGCTTCAATGGCAATATTTTTAAGTGCAAAATTATTAAAAGAACTTGTAGAAGAGTTATTACTTGGTGGATATAGTGATGATACAAAGGCGTGTATAATTTATAAAGCAACTTGGAAAGATGAGAAGATTATTCATACTACTGTAAACTCTTTATATGAAGATGCTAAAAAGGCGAATATCACTAAGACAGCATTAATATTAGTCGGCGATTTCTTGGGAAATAGGTATGAAAGATCAAAGTTATATGATTCAAAATTTTCACATGAATTTAGAAGTGGTAGTGATGAATAAAATATATATTTTATCATTTACTAAAAAAGGGTATGAATTAAGTAGGCGACTAATGCAATTTGATGATTACGAGATTGCTTGTATAAGAGTTAATAATTTAAAAGAGTCAATCAAAAAAATTTATCGGCCAGGAATTACGATAATATTTATTGGTGCAGTTGGAATTGCTGTTAGGGGAATTGCAAAATACATTAATCATAAATCTACAGATCCCGCAGTAATTGTTATAGATGAGAAAGGTAACTATGTTATTCCAATTTTATCAGGGCACATTGGTGGTGCTAATGAGATGAGTGAGAAAATAGCAAAGTGTATAAATGCTATTTCAGTAATTACGACTGCTACAGATATAAATAATGTATTTAGTATTGATTTATATGCAAAAAAGCATAATTATATGATAAAAAACTTTGATGGAATTAAAAGAGTATCTGCAAAATTATTAGCAGATCAAACAGTATATCTAAGTAGTGAATTTGAAATAAATGGAGCATTACCAAACAACATAAAATTTTCTGCATCAGTAGGTGATGTTCATATTGGAGTAGGTTTAAATGAAAATAGTCAGGCACTTATATTACAACCTAAAGTGTATCATCTTGGTGTTGGATGTAAGAAAGAAACAAGTAGAATTGAGTTTGAAAAATTTTTACTAAACAAACTTAAAGAATTTAGTATTAGTATTGATTTAGTAGCAACGATTTCTTCAATAGATTTAAAGCAGTCAGAACAAGCTATAATTGAGTTTGCAAAAAAGTATAATATAGACTTCATTACATATACTGCTAAAGAATTATTGGAATATGAAGAAAAATTTTTTAAATCTGATTTTGTAAAAACTATTACTGGTGTTAGTAATATTTGTGAAACATGTGGTTATAAGTCTTCTAATGAGGGGAAAACTGTTGTAAATAGAACAGCAAAAAATGGAATAACTTTAAGTGTATTTAAACAAGAATTTATTGTTGAATTTTAGAAAGGAATCGAAGATGGAAATATATGCAGTAGGGATAGGACCTGGAAAAGTGGAGTATATGACATTAAACGCAATGAAGATTATAAAAGATAGTGAGGTTATAGTTGGTTTCAATACTTACATCAAGTTAATTGAAGATTTAATTAGCGATAAAGAAATTATTGCAACAGGAATGACGAAGGAAGTTGTAAGGTGTAATGCAGCAATAGAACAAGCTTTAAAAGGGAAGAAAGTGTGTGTTATTTCAAGTGGTGATTCTGGTATCTATGGTATGGCCTCATTACTTTATGAACTTGCAAAGCCTTATGAAAATATTGAGATCAAAGTTGAAGTTGGTGTGACTGCCTCAACAGCTACAGCAGCAATTTTAGGATCACCAATTACAAATGATTATGCAACGATTAGTTTAAGTGACTGTTTAACTCCGTGGGATATTATAATGAAACGCTTAGAACTTTTAGCACAAACAGATATGGCAATTTGTATCTATAATCCACAAAGTAGAAATCGCCCCGATTATTTAAAACGTGCGGTCAAAGCTTTACTAAAATATCGGTCTGGTGATATATGGTGTGGATATGTTAAAAATGCTCTTAGAGATAATACTAGTAGTAGTGTGTGTAGGTTGGACGATTTATTAGAAATAGATGTAGATATGTTCACAACTGTTATAATTGGAAATTCTCAAACAGTTCTTATTGATAATAAACTCGTGACACCAAGAGGATATAAATTATGAAAATCTTAATGTTTGGGGGAACAAAAGATGCTAAAAAATTAGCAAGTAACTTAGTTGTTAAACATGATGTTACAATGATTGTTGCTACAGATTATGGAAAGAAAATTTTGGAAAGTTATAGTAATATCAATATTATTGCTAAAAGATTAAACCAAATTGAAATGGAAAATTTAGTTTCAAATAATAACTACGAACTTGTTATTGATGCAACACACCCATTTGCAACAGCAGTGACAGCCAATGTTGAAAATGTTTGTAGGAATGCAAGTGTAAAGTATATGAGATTACTTAGAGATTTTAAAAAAGAGAATAAAGTCAAGTATTTTAGCAATTTTGTAGGCGTTGCAAATTATCTTAAAGATGTAAAAGGTAATATATTGTTTACAATTGGTTCTAATAATTTAGATGAATTTAAAAATCTTAATAATGAAAAAATTTTTATTAGAATTATTCCAATGCTTGCATCACTAGAGAAAGTAGTAAATTTAGGATTTAAACAAAGCAATATAATTTGTATGCAAGGCCCATTTTCCTATGCGATGAATAAACTATTGATTGAAGAATTAAATATTAAGTGCTTAGTAACAAAAGAATCGGGTAAAGTTAGTGGGTTTGATGAAAAAGTTCAAGCAGCAACTACACTTGGAATTGAAGTGTTAGTTATTAAAAGGCCAAATGAAACAGGTTACAAATATAGTGAAATAATAAGTGAACTGGAGGTGTAAGAAGATGAATAAATTATATATCATTGGCTATGGAATGGGTGATGATAAACTATTGTGTGATGATACAAAAGAAATTATTAATTTAGCAAACTGTGTGCTTACTACTTCTAGAATCGGTAATAATGATAGTAAATTTGAAAAATTGAATCTTACGCAAATTTATGAACGGCTTAGTATGAATTTAAAAGGTACGACAGTTTTGTTAGTAAGTGGTGATGTAGGATTTTTTAGTGTAAGTAGGACGATATATGATAAATTTTCAAAAATGTATAAAATTCTGTTAATAAACGGTTTTAGTAGTTTACAATATTTTAGTGCGAAATTAGGCTTTAACTATGATGATGCTAAAGTTATTAGTGTGCATGGAAGAGATATTAATATTATTGGAGCAGTAGTGTATAATTTTAAAGTTTTTGTGCTTACTGGCGGGAAAAGTAGCGTTAATGAAGTGGCGAAAAAACTTTGTAAATACGGACTTGAGAACGTTATGATTTATGTTGGGGAAAACTTATCTTATAAAAATGAGTCAATTATAAATGGGACTGCCTTAGAATTAAGTAGAATGGAGTTTGATGATTTATCTGTAATGTATATTATAAATGAAAATTTCATTACTAATAATACAACGATGTTTGATAAGGAATTTATTAGATCCTCTATTCCAATGACTAAAGAAGAAATAAGATGGGTATGCATTCAAAAATTGTGTTTAAATTCTCAAGATATTGTATTTGATATTGGAAGTGGAACAGGGTCTATTGCAATTGAAAGTGCAAGAAGAGTATATGATGGATTTGTTTATGCTATTGAAACAAATCAAGATGCGTGCAATTTAATTAAGGAAAATATTAGTAAACATCGAACATTTAATATTGAAGTAGTAAACAATATGGCTCCAGATAATTTTGAAAAATTACAAATGCCAAATAAGGCAATTATTGGAGGTAGTAAGGGGAATATTAAAATGATTATTAATGCATTGTTAAGAATTAATCCTAAGATTAAGATTGTTGTTAATGCTATAACAATAGAGACACTAAGTACCACTATAGATTGTTTTAAAAGTAACAATTTATATTTCGATTGTATTTGCATGAATGTCTCAAAGTCTAAAGAATTAAGTAAGTATAATATGATGATTGCAAATAACCCGGTTTATATAATAACAGGTATTGCTAATGAATAGGGTAATGTTGGTAGGAACTAGCAGTGGAGTAGGAAAAACAACAGTAGTTTGTGGGATTCTTAATGCATTACAAAAACTAGGGAAAGAAGTTGTTTCATTTAAATGTGGTCCTGATTATATTGATGGAATGTTTCATAAGAAGGTTAGTGGAATAAATTCTAGGAATTTAGATGAGTTTTTAATGACAAGAAATGGAATGTTAAACTCACTTATAAATGGTAGTGAAAAAAAAGATATTGTAATAATTGAAGGAGCAATGGGAATGTATGATGGGATGGGCTTTAGTTGTAAATATAGTGCAAATGAAGTTGCGTTAATTACAAAGACCCCTACAATCTTAATTGTTAATCCTAGTGGTAAAGGGATATCTATTTGTGCTCAAATAAAAGGGTTTTTAGAATTTAGAGATAATAATATTAATGCTATAATACTAAATAATGTAAAAGTAGGAATGGTTGATTATTACAAGCGGATGATAAAAAAGGAACTTGATTTAGATGTAGTAGGATTTTTACCAAAACTTGATGAAGCTGAAATTGGGTCAAGGCATTTAGGGTTAATTAGCGCAAATGAAATTAAAGATATTCAAGATAGATTGGATTTAATAGGTGAAAATGTTTTAAAATATTTTGACTTAGAAAAAATTTTAGCAATAGCTAGTAGTAGTGAAGAACTTATTTGTAAGAAGCAAGAATTAATAAGTAATGTGGCTAATGTAACAATTGGGGTTGCATATGATGAAGCCTTTAATTTTATTTACGATGATAATTTAGAAATATTAAAAAATATGGGAGCAACAATTAAATTTTTCTCACCGTTAAATGATAGCAAATTACCTAGTGATTTAGATGGGATTTTACTATTTGGAGGCTATCCTGAAATTTTTGCTAAACAGTTAGAAAACAATATTAAAATGAGAGAGTCAATAATTAATTCTATAAAAATGGGAATGATTGTTTATGCTGAATGTGGAGGGTTTATGTACTTACATAATCAAATAGTGGATGGGAATAATAATACTTATAAAATGCTTGGAATAATAGATGGGGAAATAACAGTGTGTTCTGTGCTACAAAATTTTGGTTACACTACATTAAAGAGTACAAAACCAAATAATTTTATGAACGGAATAGTAAATGCTCATTCATTTCATTATTCTAAATCAAATGCAAGGCAAGATAGTTTTATTGCAACTAAGGTAAGCAATCAAAAAGAGTATCCTGCTGTATATACGAGTGAAAATATTTTTGCAAGTTATTTGCACATACATTACAATAGTAATTTAGATTTACCTAAAAACATTATAATTAATTGTCAAAAATATAGGAGGATGTTAAATGAAACCAAGAGAAATTGAAGATAGAAGTTTTGAAATCATATCAAATACAATTAAAGGATTAGAATATGATGATAATAGTATAAATATTTTAAAAAGAGTTATTCATACTACAGCAGATTTCGATTATGTTGAAAACTTAACTATATCAGAAGATGCTGTAAGTACGTTTAAAAAATTAGTTCAAAATGATGTTACAATTGTTACTGATACGAAAATGAGTTTGGCAGGTATAAACAAGGGAGCAATCTCAAAAACTAAGGTAAAACTAGTTACGTTTATAAGCAATGAGCAAGTTGCAAAAAACGCTAAGAAAAACCAGACTACAAGATCTAAAGAGGCAGTAAAATTTGCACTAGAGAATATTGAGACACCAATTATATTTGTTGTTGGTAATGCTCCTACAGCATTAATGGAAATCTGTGAGCTGATTGATAGAAATGAATATAAAGATGGGTTAGTAATTGCGGTTCCAGTTGGGTTTGTAAATGTAATTGAGTCTAAGGAAATGATTATGAAAAAATCAATACCATATATTGTATCAAAGGGAAGAAAAGGTGGTAGTAATGTTGCTGCTGCAATCATAAATGCTTTATTGTATGACTATGTAGGTAGAGAAAATGAAAAATAGTCATAAATTCTTTAAGAATAGTGAATGCAAATATTTCCCTTGTCACAAAACTAATGATATAGATAGTTTTAATTGTATGTTTTGCTTTTGTCCATTGTATTGCTTAGGAGATAAATGTGGTGGAAAATTTGAATATACTGCTACAGGAGTTAAAAGTTGTATTGAATGTGAGTTACCTCATAGAATAGAATTTTATGATGAAGTAATTAAAAGGTTAAATGAAAAGGAATAGCATATATTTATTAAGGCATGGTGAAACTGATTGGAATAGAATTGGTAGAATTCAAGGGATAAAGGATATACCATTAAATAAAAATGGACTAAGGCAAGCAAAAAAAATGGGAAAGTATTTAAGAAAATTGAGAATAGATCTTATTTACACTAGTCCATTAAAAAGAGCCAAAGAAACAGCAGAAATAATAAATGAGTTTTTAAATACCAAAATAGTTGTTTCTAAAAGTTTAATGGAAATGCCAGTAAATTATAATGGCTTAGAAAACACTTACCTTTTACAAAATGAGAATGAATTTAGAGTTTTTGAGCACTCAGTAATCGCTACACTTAATGAAATTAAAGAACTAAACAAAAATATATTAATTGTTGGGCATGGTACATGGATTAAAGTAATTATGTGTGAATATAACGGCAAGGATTTTTTTGATGAAAGTTCTAATATTGAAAACTGTGAATTAAATGAGTATGAGGTTTAAATATAATATTATCAAGTGTAAGATAATATATTGGTAATGTATTTTTTTCAATAATTACTGTAAAAAAATGATAAAATTTACTTTCTTAGTTATTAAAATGAGATAAGATTTTATTGTTACAATAAATGTAAAACTCCAAACAAAAATGTACTTTAAATTGTTTAAATATCATTGATAAATATAGTTTTGTAGTTTAATATATATATATATTATAAGTTAGCCTTCTTAAAAAGGTAGGAGATAATATGAAAAAATTAGTTATGGGTTTGATTTTGCTATTTGGAATATTAAGTTTAAATGTTGATGTGTCTAACGCAGGTATTTCAAGAGGTGACTACGATGGAGGATACTGGGTAAGAGGAGTTTCTGGAAGTTCATTACAATCAAAATATACAACTTATCGCTCTGGAAAACAAGGGGTTGCATCAACAACAGATGGACGTGGTCAGTATGTGTCAGGTGGATGGAAAGCAAGATATAAGCAATCTAATGGTAGTCAATATACCTCTATTTGGTATGGTAACAAAATGTATTATAATTGGAAATAAAATTTTACTTAATAAATAAGAATCACATTTTCTGTGATTCTTATTTACGGTATAGAGCAGGAGTTTAATCATGAAAAAACTTTTGAATGTAACATATCTTTTTTTAATGGTTGTAGTTGTAATTTCATTTTCATATATAGTTGTAGTAGCCCAAAATCAACAAAAATTACTTGCTGATCGGGAATCTGTATCCGTTGTCTTAAGCCAAAAGACAAGTGCAGATGATTTTGTTGAAGTCTTAGTTGATTATGCAGCAAAAGAAGATATTACAATTTTGAAAACATTTTACAGTAGTGATTCAACAATTATTTATTCCACAAATGATATTGAAATTAACGATTCGATTTTTAAGCGTGGTAATAAAAGCAAAGTTTTTGATATTAAAGAGGTAAATAATGCTGGATATGATGGAGAATATTATTTATCAAGCAATTCAATTGGATTTTGTGAAAAGATCATTGAAAATAATTTTGGGACATGTGATGTAAACTCAAGAGGAGAAACTAATAATTTTGTAATATTTCTGTCGGTATTATTAATCTTACCATTGTTATTAACAACTTACATTATTTTTAATTTTATTGTTTTAATGAATAATAAAAAATATATTTTACAGCACATTGATGGAATGAGTACACATAAGATTATATGTAGATTTTATGGTGAATTATTAAAACCAATAGTAAGTCTATTCCTTATAATCAATTTATTGATAATACTGTTTATAAATGAGTATGTGGTTTGGAAAGTTATTTTCTTTGTATTAATTATAAATATAACTTTATTTATATTTTCATATATACTTTTACACTTTAATATTCAAAAATTATATAAAACAAATTTAAATAGTGTCATCAAAAATAAAAGTGGTAAATCAGTTTTTAGCTACGTAATAATAAAAGTAATTCTAGTTATTGTAACAGCAATTACATTAAATGTTATACTTGTTATTGCTCAAAGTAGTTATGAGAAATATTCAAAATTAGATACTTATGAAAAACTTGATAAATATTATGGATTTGAATCTAAATATATTGGACAAGAAAGTATGAGTGAAGAAGAGCGTATTAGTTACGATAAGAATAATGCTTATTTTTACAAGTCCCTTGATCACACTAAGACCTATGTACTTACAACAAATGACTATGATGATAGTGTAGTAGATACACCTGAGGGAAAAATGTACAATAATACTATCTTTGCAAATGAAAAGTACTTAAAAAACATTATGAAGATAAATACTGTCCTGTTGTAGCAAATGAATTAACAATTTATCTACCACCAAATTTGATGTCTGAAATTGAAGATATTAAAAAAAGTATTATTTATAGTACAAAAGACGTCTTAGTTAATAAAGATATTAAATATAATTTCATTGAATATTCAGGCGGAACTTTGCTTAGGTTAAATCCATAATTAATTGAAAAAGAAGTTAAAAATCCAATAATAATTCAAGACAATTTATTGTTTGACGATAGTTTTTACAGTACAATTATGACAAATCAAGCAATTTATACAAAGATTATTGATGAAAAACCCTACGCTTTGCTATTACCAAGTTTACAAAAATACAACTTAGATAAACAAATAGTTGAAGTGTTTACTCCACATAATCAAGCTATAAAGACGCTAAAAACACTAAAAAATACGATATGTATTGCACTAATTGTTTTAACTATTTTAGTAATTACATTCATATTAACAATATTAAATATAAAAAGAATAATGTTTATAAAAAAAGGGAAAGAGTATACGGTAAAATATATTTTAGGAATTTCTCCCAAAAGTATATTTAAAAAATATTTTGTTGAAGATACTGTTTTCTTACTCATATACCTAGTAGTAGCACTTTTTACTCCTGTACCATACATTGTATCATTTATAGCGCTATTAATTCTATTAGGCATTGATATAACTATAAAAATATACGGTATAAATGCAAATTTGAAAACTAATATAAACAGTTTAATTAAGGGGGAAATATGATAGAAGTTCAAAACATTAATAAAAGTTATGGAAGTATAAAAGTACTTGAAAATTTTTCTTTGATATTTGAAAAAACGGGGGGGGGGGTATATTTTATAAAGGTTCCAAGTGTAAAAGTTAAAACAACGTTATTAAATATTATTGGAGCAATAGAAAATGCAGATAGTGGAAAGATATTGTATGGTGGAAAGAAATATAAGAGGATGGAAGATTTTAAAAATACATCATTTGTTTTTCAAAACTTTGGTTTATTAGAGAATGAAACTGTGCTTTATAATTTTACAAAATTTAATATCCCTAATAACTATTCAAGAATATTAGCGGCATTAAAAGATGTTGGACTTGGTAACATATTAAACAAAAAAATTTATAGTTTAAGTGGTGGCGAACAACAAAGAGTTGCGATTGCTAAAGCTCTACTTAAGGATTCAAATATTATTCTTGCAGATGAGCCGACTGGTAATTTAGATAAAAAAAATTCAATGAATATAATTGATATTTTACGCAGTAGTTCTAGAGATAGACTAGTTATTATTGTTACTCATGACCTAGAATTAATTGATGAGTCAAAGGGAGATAAATGTATAGTTTTATAAATAAAAAAATTATGCATATAGCAATTATAATTGTTCTTATCTTAGCGATTATATTTAGTGTGAAATATCAGATATATTACATAATTGGATCAAGTATGGAGCCAACTATACATAAAAATAGTTTTATAATAGTAAAAGAAAATCAGCAACCTAAATATGGAGACATAATTGTTATTGATTTTGGAGATAACATGGAAAAAGAGGCGAAGAGAATTGTTGGTATTCCAGGGGACAAGATTATCTTAAGTGATTATGTTTATGTAAATGGTGTAAAATATATAAATAGTCGTTGTGATGTTGACACGTGTGTAGAACAAGAATATCAGTTGAATATAGATGAGTATTTTGTGGTCGGAGATAACTATTTAAGAAGTATCGATAGTAGAATTTTTGGTGCAATAAAATCTAAACAGATCTTAGGAGTACATAATTAAAAAAATATAATAAAATACCTAGTTTGGGGGACTTCTAACACAAAAGAAGGTCCTTTTTTATAAGATAAATTAATTTAAATCAATAATATTAATCTTTTTAGATCTGACTACATTTAGTATAAATGTTGAGATTTGATTAATAATTATGTATAATATATGAAGAGGTGATACAATGAAAAAATTATTAATATTAATCTTTGTTATAAGTGTCTTATCAGGTTGTAATCAAAATGAAAAAAATGAAAGTGTTGATATTAAATACGAGGATAATAACGAAGTTACGTATAAAATTGAAAGTGATAAAGAAAATCCAGTCGCACTAATTACTTTGTCTGATGGGGAAGAGATTGCTCTTGAATTGTATCCAGAGTATGCTCCCAATACTGTTACTAATTTCATATATTTAGCTAATGAGAAGAATTATTATGATGGTTTGATATTTCACAGAGTAATTGAGGATTTTATGGTTCAAGGAGGATGTCCGTATGGTACTGGCGTAGGAAATCCTGGATATAGTATTTTAGGAGAATTTACATCCAATGGGTTTAGTCAAAATAATTTACTAAACAAAAAGGGAACTATTGCAATGGCTAGGTCTCAAGAACCAGATTCAGCAGGAGGGCAATTCTTTATAAATGTTGAAGATAATGACTATCTTGATGGAGAGTATGCTGTATTTGGAATAGTTGTATCAGGATATGATGTTGTCTTGGATATTAGTAAAACAAAAACAAATGAAAATGACAGACCACTCAAAGAGGTAAAAATCTCAAAAATTCGTGTAGACACTAAAGGTGTAGAGTATGGTGAGCCAGAGGTGATTAAGTAATGGATGCAAGAGAAGTAATAGAGAATTTTCAAGATAAAAATAAATATGACTTGTGTTGCAGTGAAAGCATTTTTTATGCAAGTTCTAAATACTACAATTTAAATTTTGATAATAATACATATAAACTTGCTGCAGCATTTTGTGGAGGAAACTTAACAGAAGATACTTGTGGATTATTGACAACATCAATTGCAATAATAGCTGTTATGTTTTGTGAGAGTAATTCTCATAATAGCCCACTAATGAAATCTTATATTAAAGAATATATAGAAATATTTAACCAAAAATATACATCATCTAACTGTGGTAGATTAAAAGAGTTGTATCGTAAAGATAATGTAAGGTGTAAAAATTTTATAATAGATAGTTTTGTCACTCTAACAAACTATATAGATTCAAAACTGATTGCATAATGTATATTATGCATTTTTACATTGAACTTTTGCAAAAATAGTATTAATAAGGTACTGTCATTTTTTAAATAATATTGACAATTTTATTAATATATATATATACTATAAGTTAAACTTCTTTAAAAAGTTAGGAGATTAAGATGAGGAAAATATTTATAATACCAATTTTTGCATTGCTTTTTGTAATTGCAGTTTATGGATTTCCATTTGTTTCTAGTATGCTAGGTGTAAGTACATATGCTGCAAAAAAAATTGTAGATGCTATTTTTATTGGCGCTGGATTTTGGACAATAGTGGGATTAATTGCTGCTGGAGGAGGAGTGGCTGCGATTGGAATGGGGTTTTTACGATATATGACAAAAAGACTTGGAAGAAAAGCGACAATTGCATGGTAATAAATTTCTTAACTAAAATTATACTCAAATTGAGTATGCTTTTATACTGCTATCATTTATAGGGACAAAGATGTTTTATTTAATATATATACTTAATATTACAATTATATTAGCTATTGTTGAAAAACATATTCTAGAACAAAACAATTCATTTTTTAAAATGATAAGTTTTCTTCCTAGCAAGATGTTGATAATTGGACTTAGTAAAATTGTTATGTTTAAAGAAAAATATTATATTTTATTAATTTTTATTATTAATATAATTCTTATTTTTTATGATAGGAGTTATAGTATAAATATTCTATTAATAGTAATTATTTTATTATTTCATGCTTATTGTATAACACGCTATAAATTGTGTGATAAATTAATACTTTATAGTATTTTAATAATATATCCTGCTGCATTACACTTTTGGGGATTTAAAATAATTATTACAATCATTTTTTTTGGTATGATAATTATAGAATATTTGTATATTGTAATAAATAGAAAATTTTCACTAATTCAATACGAACAAAATTATTATGCATACAATAACAGTTACTCCAATAGTAGTATTATATTGTTGTTTGTTGTACTAATATTGGGTGTGGTTCAAAATAAGTTAAGGATAGAGTACTTAAATCTAGAATTGTTTTTGGGTTATTACGTAATATATAAAATATTTCAGATTGAATTACAATTTTTGGAAAGTAGTCAAAAAATTATAAAAAAACTTAGGCAAAGAGTGAATTTATCATTATTATATAAAAAAAGGGTTTCATATAAAGTTTTTTATTTTTCAAGTCTTAAAGATATATTTCATGAGATAGTTATAATATTCTTAGTATTTGTATTTTTTGGTATAGTTAACAATAATATATTAGGATACATTACAACAATTTTAATGTTGATAATGTACATAACATTTATTTTTGATGTTATTATTAGGCATAATATTTTGGGAAATTCAATTGTATATGCTAATTCAGTTGTTAAAAAATTTATTGAGATAACTTTTAGTTTTATCGCTTTTATAACTATATTAACTATAGTTATAAATAATGGAATCAAAAACATTGATACTACAATACTTAATGATCAAGCAAGAAATGGAATAAATGAATTACTAAAATACGAGCAATATTTTTATCTTTTAATCAGTTCTATGGCAATTTGTTTTAGTTTGTTATTCCTTAGTAGACTAAAGGTTAAAGATAGTGGGGTAAAATATGATAAAAATTATTAATGGTAGTTTAAAAATAAAGAATAATATAATGTTAGAAGCAGTAAATGTTACTATAGAGAGTGGGAACACATATCAAGTGACTGGTAAAAACGGATCTGGGAAAACATTATTTTTAAATTCTTTACTGGGTATAGAGAGTAAATTTAAAGGTGAAATACGAAGAAATATAAAATTATCTGATATTGTATATATTACTGATTCTCAATTTTTTTTAGACGATGAAAAAGTGAAAGATGTGTTAAAATATATAACATGGTTATATGGAGAAAGTAACATAGAAATAGATAAAATTTTAAGACTCCTTGAATTTAATGAAAGTAAGGATAAAAAAATTAATAAACTCTCTCATGGTACAATTAGAAAACTTTGTATTATTCCTTTATTTTTTGAAAAAAAACTTTATGTGCTTGATGAAATGTTTTCAGGAATTGATAGTGATGTCCGAAAAATTATATACAATAGATTAAGAGCGATAAAATCTAATAATGCTACAATTATTTTTGTGGAACATTCAAAGGAAATAATTACAAAAATTAGGGAAATAACAGATGTAAAGGAGATATTATGTCAAGACAAAATTATAAGAAATTCTTGATAATAGGACTATTTTTGCTACTGGTTTGGGTTTCGTATATAAAAGCATCTATGTTGCTAAATTTCTATCTAGAAATATTTAAGGGTAACAAAATATTAGAATATATAAATATAGATTATTTTATTATCCTGGGATTATTTGTAACTCTTATAATTGAAATAGTTGTTATAGTAAATATAGAATCAGTATTGTTTGATATTTTTGAAATGGATTATAAGAAAGATGTACTATATATAGCATACATAATAACAAATATCGTGTTTGTTACTATTTCAACACTATATATTTATATTAATAATGTTTCTAATTTGTTTTTTGAGTCAATATTTAAAATGATAATTATTATAATAAATCTTTTAATAATTTATAAATACTGCTTTTACAAAGAGGCTGATAGTAAAGGTAAATTAAAAGTACTAATATGTATATGTGTTCTAATGATTATAAATGCATTAATATCCGTTGGGATTTTATATGCTGTTTAATAGAAATAGTTTTAAAAGAGATATGTATAATATTTTACTCACATGGATAATAAGTTTATGCATATTCAGTTTGATTTTATTATTTTTTGATAAACTACTTGTAAAAAATATATTTTTAAAAACTTCAGAAATATAGTTATCAACTATGGATATTTTTAGTAATAATTTTAAGTTTATATTTATTTATTCAATACCTTATTTAGGTGTGGCCTATTATTTTGTAACTTTCTGTTATTCTGGAATTTTATTTAACCTATATTTTGATAATAATGGATTTGAAATTGCTAAACTTGTTCATGTTCCATTTGAAATATTTGCGTTTTCAATACCCGTTTCAATATCGTTATTTAAAGTGAAAAGGAATCGTATTATTTTGTTGCTTATTGCAATAGTATTAATTTTGTTATCATCAATAATTGAGAGTAGATTTAGTTAATGACTTTTAATTTTGTAGATACAAATTATTAAGATAAAATTCTATAATATAATAAAATATTGTTAATAACATATATAGTATTTATACATTATGTTAATTTGACGTCCCATATTAGTGCAAATTTCACAAAAAGTTTATATACTTTGTGAAATTTGTTGTCTTTTGACTATTTTTATGATAGAATTAAAAAAAATAAAATTGGAGGGGATAATATGGAACAAAAAAAGAAAAAAGCTGATGGGTTTAATTCTAGGTGGGGATTTATTCTTGCGGCAATGGGTAGTGCTATTGGTCTTGGAAATATTTGGCGTTATCCCGTTATGGCTTATTCAAATGGAGGAGGTGCTTTTCTAATTCCATATGTAGTTGCATTATTAACTGCAGGGATTCCGTTCTTAATCTTTGAATTTAATTTGGGTAACAAATTTAGAAGTAGTGCCCCAGGAGTATTTAGAAAGTTGCATCCCAAGTTAGAATTTATAGGATGGCTGCAAACAATTATTACAATTATTGTACCAATATTTTATTCAGTAGTGATTGGATGGATTATTTACTATCTTTTTCAATCATTTACATTAGCGTGGGGTAGTGATACTACGACATCATTTTATACTGATTTTTTAAAGATGTCAGATATGCCAGCTAGTCCATTTGAGATAGGGATGTTTAATCCTTTGATTGTGGGACTAATCATTTTAGTTTGGGTCGTTACAGCTGCAATTTCTGTGAAAGGAATTTCTAAGGGTGTAGAGAAAGTTAATAAAGTAATGGTTCCAACACTACTAGTTATGTATGCACTTGTCGTAATATATTCTTTAACATTAGATGGTGCTGTTACTGGACTTCAACAATTCTTTGCTCCACAGTGGAGTAAATTAAGTGACCCTTCAATATGGCTTGCTGCGTATGGTCAGGTATTCTTTTCTACATCAATTGCTTCTGGTATTATGATAACTTACGCAGCATATACTGATAGGAAGGCTGATATTAATTCAAACGCAGTTATTACTGGACTAGGGAATGCATCAGTAGAACTTGCAGCAGGGTTTGGAGTGTTTGCTGCTCTTGGTTTTTTAGCGTTGCAAAGTGGCAAAAGTGTTGATGAAGTTGTTATGGGTGGTCCAGGGCTTGTATTTGATGTATATCCAGCGGTATTAAATCAGTTACCACCAGTAATTGGACCAATAGTAGGTGTTGTATTCTATACTTCACTTGTATTTGCTGGGATTTCATCACTAATTTCACTAGTAGAAGTAGCAGTAGCTGCACTTAGTGAAAAGTTTAATATCAATAGAAAAGCCATGGTAATTACAATATGTTCTGTTCTAGGATGCTTATCATTGTTAATAGCAACACCAGCGGGCTTGTATTTGCTTGATATATTAGACCATTTTGTAAATGTTTATATCTGGCAAATAGCAGGATTCCTTGAATCATTTGTAGTAGTAGTATTTTTGATAGTATCTAAACAATTAATTGATGTTTTAGGTTATGGGAACACGTATAGTACATTTAAGGTTAATCCTAAACTATTAGCAACGATTTTAATGATTACAGGATGTCTACTTGTATACTTTGTTGTAAATGGATTCCTACTTGATATTGATCCAAAAACAACGTACGAAGGTTATCCATCATATATGATGAATGTTTGGGGATGGGGAAGTGTTGGAATTGGAGCAATTATTGTACTGATTTTATCCGTCCTACCTAGTAAGAATTCATTTGATGAACTAAAAGAATAGGAGGAAGTTGTATGAGTGTAGATGCAATAGTAATGATGATATTTTGTATAATATTAATATGGGGTGGCTTTGTCGCTGCAATATTATATAGTTCTAAGTAAAAGGCACTGTGTCTTTTACTTTTTTATTAAAAAATATATATACTAAGTTATAGAATATTTATTTTTGAGAAAATTTTATTAATAGATATTATATGTGTAATTTAATTAAAAAAACGATACTAATGAATAAAAATATGGTAAAATATATGTAAGCATGGAGGGAAAATATGATAAACAGAGTTTGGTTATTTATTTCAAGAAACTTTTTTAAATTAATTACACCATTAGTATTAGTTAGTACTGTATTTGCTCTAATTTTAACAATAACATCTTTAACAAATGTAGTTAGTAAGGCAAGCAAAACACCTAGTTTAACTACAGTTAATGTTATGAAAAATTATGAACTTGAAAATTTTGATAAAAGTCTATCAAATTCTCATGAGTTGTATGATAAATCAAAGGAACTAAAAGGCTTTACTGGTTATAGAGTAGATACTTATGGATACTTTTCAATTATGGAAGAGACTTCACAAGTAATAGAACAAATTCTATTTGATGAAAATCACATTGATTTTACTAGTAAAAATGCACAACTGACTCAGGGCGAATTATATGGAGATGGGATTGTAGTTAGTAAAAGTTATGCAGATCAATATAATCATAATATTGGAGATAAAGTAAATTTCACAAGTATAGTTTTTGCAGAATATGATGAAGAAGCGATGATGAGTGACATTGATTTGGAAGATTTGCAAGTCAACTATATTGAATCTGCTCCCAAGATTGAGGTAGAAATTATTGGTATTTATGAAGCAAAAAACCCTGAAAATATTTTGTTTATGGGAGGTATTGGAGAAACAGCAGATTTTGATAATATTTATCTTAGTTACGACACTTTCCTAAAAACTAACAAGGTTATTTATGATAATTTAAGTTTAGTTAGCAATGAAGAAAATCTTGAGTATTTAGATATTCAAGAGGGTAATTTTTCATATGAGCGCTATTTATCACAATTTGATAATAAGGATAGTGTAAATGAATTTATAAAGTATGCTAAAGAAAAGAGTGGAGACTATTCTGTTAAAAGTTCTGATAAAGAAATGAAGAGTGCTCTAAAACCTATAAATAAGTTTGTCAACAAGACATATATTGCATTTATAGTAATAGTTCTATTTTCCCTAGTGACACTGTATTTAAGCTATTATCTAATTTGTGAAAAGCGAAAAAAGGAATTAATTGCACTCACTTCTTTTGGGTTGAAAAAAAGTAAAATTGTACTCCAAACTTTCATAGAGTTTTTAACAATTACAATTATTGGTGGAGTATTCGGATTTTTACTATATAAATTATCATTTCCAATTATTTTAGATACCGTAAAGAAATACTATTTTGTTGTAGTAGAAAATACTTTAAACGAATCAATTACAAGTGGAGGAATGTTTAATTATTTAAGTCCTAATACATCAGATATTGTTAATTTTGAAAGTGTTAATATAATTACTATATTAGGGATATCAAGTGCAATATTATTAGTTATTGTTGCAATAGTTTCTATATTTGAAACAATACGAGTTTTAAAAAACATTGATAGAATGTAGGAGGAGTTATGTTATATAGAATATATTTAAATTTAATTAAACAAAGAGTTTTAAATAGTTTATTAATTATTTTTATGATTTTATCATTTGTAGGGACTGCTCTTTCTACAAATTATATGTTTAGAATTAACAAATTCAAGCAAGATGTAGATGATTTACAAGATATTGTTTATACTTCGAGTGATGAATTGTTTATTGGGGATACATCTAGTGCATCGCTAGAATCTTATTTTGATACTTATGAAAAAGAAGTCAAAGAATTAAGTACACTTTTGGAAGATGAAAAAATCAAAGAAACTGAGGCGACTATCTACACTAATTTAATTGTAGAAGAACTTGATGAATCTGATAAAATTACTGATGAAGAAATGGAATCAGGTGCATATGCACATGTTGAGGTAGGATTTAACAATTATACTACAGATTTAATAGAAGAGGAAATTGACACTAGCAAGATTTATGTCTCAAAGTCATTACTTGATTATTACAAAGTGGATGTAGGGGATAATGTAAATTTAGCAACTCAGGATTACGCTTTAGACGGTATGAATATACATAATAAAAAATTATCTGAAGTTGAGATAGGTGGAGTTATAAACGATGAAGAAGATTATGAAGCAAATGAAGAGGAAGTTTATGGAACGATTTTTGTTCCATTAGAGTTAATGCTTAGTTTAGATAGTAATGAATATGCCGTAAACTACTTTACATATACATTTACTGCGGATGGAGAAGATATTAATAGTATTTATGATAATGTAAAATCAAAAATTGAGAATGGATTTATTTATAACTCAAATACTGAAAAAGCAGATTATCTTAGAGAATATAATGATATCTCAAAATTCTTCACAGTGCTATTAATTAGTTCAATTTCACTGTTTGTTTTATCATTTTGGATGTTAAATAATAATATTATTGATAAAAGAAATCAAGAATTTAGACTACATACTGTATTTGGAGATACTTTTAAAAGATTACAAGTACAACTAATTCTAGAAAAGACAATTCTCTTACTGTTTTCATTGATCTTATCCGTACCAATGTACTTGTATTATCAAAAAGCAACGTATAATATTATAACAAATTTAATAAACTATACTATTGGTGAGGGAACTATTTTCCAATTTATGTATCAAGATGTGATAAGATCTGATTCAAGTTTAGAATTGCTATACAATGGTATGAGTGGTATTGATGTTAATAATGCAGTTATTATTTTGTTAGTAACGGTAGTAATTGCAATTATTATATGTGCTATTTCATTAGTGCAATTAAGAATAAATAGAAAAAAAATTACTGAACTAGGGAGAGTGTCATAATGTCAAAAAATGTATTTGAAGTAGATAATTTGAATTTATCATTTAAAGATGGAGTAGCAAAAAGAAAAATTTTTGATGGTGCAAAAGCGAGTTTTGAGAGTGAAAAAGTTTATGCTATAATGGGACGAAGTGGAAGTGGGAAAAGTAGTTTTATCTCAATTATTTCAGGATTGATTCAAGCAGATGAATCTACAATTAAGTATAATGATATTGAGATTAGTCCCAAGGATATGACAGAGTTTAGAAAAGAAAATATAGCACTTATTTTTCAAGATTACAATTTAATTGAATATCTTTCACCTATTCAAAATATTAATCTTGCAACTTCTATTCAATTAAATGAAAAACTAGAATCTGGGTTTGTAAGTTACTTGTTAGAACTTGTTGAAATTAGTGAAGTTAATGCAAAAAAGAATGTTGCTAAGTTAAGTGGTGGAGAAAAACAACGAGTTGCTATTGCAAGAGCACTTTCTACTGATAGTCCAATTCTACTTGCAGATGAGCCAACAGGTAATCTAGATGAAGAAAATGAAAAAAATATCATTAAACTATTTAAAAAGATTGCCAAAGAATCAAATAAAATTGTTGTTATTGTTACTCACTCACCAGAAATTGCTAAGCAATGTGACGAAGTATATATGATAGAAGGGTGTGAGTTTGTAAGTGGGACTTTATGATGACTTTAAAAAATCAAAAAATCAAGATGTCAAAGTTGTAAAAAATAGTGAAAATAAAAATAGTGTTTCACTTGGGAATGAAAAATACGAAATATTTAATGAGCCGATATACAAAAAGAAAGAGTTTTTTGCAATTATTGCAATCATATTAATTGTTGGAGGACTGTTATTCTTTTTCCTGTATACTCCAAAATTTGAAATGGAGAACTTACTAGGAAAAGAAGAAACCTATGCACAAAGTTATGCTGAAAATTATGATTTGAAATTAAGTGTAAGTGAAAAATTTAATGATAAGTATAAGGATGGTGAAATTTTCAAACAAAGTCTTAAAAAAGGGAAAGAATATAAGGAAGGGGTTGTTTTAGAAATAAAAATTTCTAAAGGTCCAGACTATGAAAAAAAGTTAAAGTATCCTGACTTTTCTAAAATGAACTTTGAAGAAGCAACTAAGTGGAAAAAAGATAATTTTGCTGTTGGAATGGATCTTGTTGAAGAAAACAATAATGATGTGATTAAAGGTGTATTTATTAGTGAGGAATTTAGTGAAGGTGGATCTAAAGATGACTTTAAAAGAAAGACTAAAGTAAAAGTTGTCTATTCTAAAGGTAAAGAAGTAATTTCTGATGAAGTATCGGTTAGTAATTTTAAAGGTAAGGGTATTTCTGATGTTGCACTTTGGGCATATGAAAATGATATAACATTAAAGGTTATAGAGATATTTGACAAGTATTTACCACAAAATACAGTATTAGAACAGTCAATAAAAGGTGGAGGAAAGATTAAACGAGGCGATACGTTTGAAATTACAACTAATGTTGGTGAGGGTGTAGTTGTTCCAAATTACTATAATTATACTCTCAACAATCTTGAAAACGTGAGTGCTAAATCAAAAGTAAATACTGCTGTAAAAGAGCAGTACCATTCATCTATTAAATCTGGACACCTAATTAGTCAAAGTATTGGGTCGGGGACAAGAATAAAAGATGATGTCGCTGTGGAACTTATTTATTCACTTGGTCAAGTTCCTATAGATGATTACCGAGGAAGTTCTTACCCTAGTGTAGTTGGTATAGTTAACGAACTTAATTTAAAAGGCGCTAATATCACAATTAAAGTCCAGTATACAAGAAATGATGGTAGTTCTGTAAATGGTACTGTTGCAAATCAAAATATAAGTAACAAACTTGTTAGTACAGGTCAGACATTAGTTTTGACATTATATAAATAAAAAGTAGTATACTCAATTGAGTTACTACTTTTTTGTAAAACTTTTAAAATAAAATTTTATATAATCTTTAGATTAACTTTTCAATATTTTTACTTAAGCTTACTGGTTCAACATTTGGAGCAAATCTTTCTACGACATTACCATTTTTATCAATTAAAAACTTTCCAAAGTTCCATAAAATATCTGTTGGATCTTTAATCGGTTGAATTCCCATAATCATTTCTTTAAACTCAGCTGTTTTATCATCGCCTGCATCTTCTTTTGCTTGTGATTTTAACCACTTATATAATTCGTCAGCATTTTCTCCATTGACTTCAATCTTTTTAAATCTTGGAAAAGTAGTTCCATAAGTTAAAGAACAAAAACTTGCAATTTCTTGGTCACTTTCTGGAGCCTGTTCTTTAAATTGGTTACAAGGAAAATCAAGAATTTCAAAATCTGATCTATCAAATTTTTCATACAGTTTTTCTAATTCACCGTATTGTGGAGTAAGCCCACACTTTGTTGCTGAGTTAATAATTAATAGAACCTTACCTTTATAATTAGATAATTCAAAGTCATTGCCATTTACATCTTTTACCTTAAAATCATATATATTCATAATATACCTCCTTAATGTAATTCTATAATATAACTTTGATTGTGATTATGCAAGCAAAGTGGACTATTTTTTAGGTGAATGATTTTTTAACTATTAAAGTATATATGTTTATGTTATAATAAAAGTGTAATTAAAATAAGGAGAATATCAATGACAAATAATAGGCAAATTATTGATTTTATTAATCAAACAACGGCACATGTTAATCCTAAAGAAGTAGTGTGGATCGATGGTAGTCACGCACAAATTAATGAACTTCGCAAAAAAGCGATTGCAGATGGTAGTTTAATTAGACTTAATAATGAGAAACTTCCAGGTTGTTATTTACACCGTTCTAAAACTGATGATGTAGCAAGACTTGAAGAAAGAACACTTATTTGTACACCAACTAAAGAAGAGGCAGGACCGACAAACAATTGGATTGAACCTAATGAAGCTTATGAAATGTTAAATACTATTACTAAGGATAGTTATAAAGGAAAAACAATGTATGTTATTCCGTTTTCTATGGGAGAAGTAGGGTCTCCTTTTGCAAAAATTGGAGTTGAAATCACAGATTCAATTATTGTAGTTTTAAATATGCAAATTATGACAAGAGTCGGAATTAGTGTTCTTGATAGTGTAGATGCTAATACTGACATTGTTAAATGTATGCATGCATGCTGTGATTTAGATATCGATAAAAGATGGATTGCCCATTTCCCAAAAGATAATACAATTATTAGTGTAAACAGTGCATATGGTGGGAATGCTTTACTTGGTAAAAAATGCTTTGCACTAAGAATAGCGTCTTATCAAGCAAGAAAAGAGTTTTGGTTAGCGGAACATATGTTAATATTAGGAATTGAAAATCCAAGTGGGGATGTAAAATATGTTGCTGCAGCGTTCCCATCTGCTTGTGGGAAAACAAATATGGCAATGTTAATTCCACCACAGAAATATTTACAAAAGGGATATAGAATTTGGTGTGTTGGAGATGATATTGCTTGGCTTAGAATTGGCGATGATGGAAGACTATGGGCTATAAATCCTGAAAATGGATTCTTTGGAGTAGCACCTGGAACTAACAGCAAAACAAATAAAAATGCTTTGAATACTACAATTCATGATTCGATATTTACAAATGTAGTCCACAATTTAGATGATAATACTGTTTGGTGGGAAGGACTTGATGCTAAAGCGCCAACTAACGCACTTGATTGGACTGGGAAAAAATGGAATGAAGATATGGGAACAGCTGGAGCGCATCCAAACTCTAGATTTACGAGTCCTGCAAAAAATAGTCCAGTTATTTCCAATCAATTTAGTTCAAAATACGGAGTTCCAATTTCAGCAATAATATTTGGCGGAAGAAGAGCACATACTTCACCACTTGTTTGTGAAGCTAGAAGTTGGAATCATGGAGTATTTATGGGTTCTACAATTGCAAGTGAAAAAACTGCAGCAGCAGCAGGGAAAGTAGGAGAACTTAGAAGAGATCCAATGGCAATGCTACCATTTTGTGGGTACAACATGGCAAATTATTTTGAGCATTGGATTAACATGGGGAAATTACTTAGAGAAAATGCTCCTAAAATTTTCAATGTAAACTGGTTTAGAACAGATGCAGATAATAACTTTATTTGGCCTGGTTTTGGAGATAACTTAAGGGTATTAAATTGGATTATAAAACGTTGTGAAGATAGTGTTGACGCAGTTGATTCGCCAATTGGTTATTTACCAAGAGTAAACGACATAGATATTTCTGATTTAGATATTACTACTGACACTATTAATGAACTTTTAGAAATTGATAAACAAAGTTGGATTAATGAAGTAAGTAGTATTAAAAAGTTTTATAGTCAATTTGGGGATTGGTTACCAAGTGTTTTACAAGAAGAACTAGATGTCTTAGAGAAAAACATTGGGAACATTAAGAAATAAAATGTGATTGAAATGAGGGGAAATATTATGATTATTACAACTACAGAAAATTTAACTGACAAAAAAATTGTTAAAACATTGGGAATTGTTTCAGGATCAATAGTACTTAGTAAAAATATGCTTAGTGATATTGGGGCTGGATTTAAGACAATGGTTGGTGGAGAACTAAAAGCTTATACTGATTTACAAAATAACGCAAGAAAGGAAGCGGCTATTAGAATGTGCGAAAGTGCTTCAAAGCTTGGAGCAAATGCAATTATTTCTACAAGATATTCAACATCAGCAATAATGAGTGGAGCTAGCGAGGTTGTTGCATTTGGAACAGCTGTTGTATATGAAGAATAAAAAAGCACTTGTATTAATCCACGGATTTAGTGAAGACTGCGAGATATCATTTTCGCAGTTTTTATCTAATGTCCAACTAGACGAGTATGAATTAATTAAACATACTATATCTGGGCATGGTAAACTAAATGAAAATTTTCAATATGATTTAGAAATAAAAAGAACTAATAATTTAATGTCAACTGTTATAACTAATTATCAAAAGGTTATAATTATGGGATTTTCTTTAGGTGGTGTTCTTGCTGGATATATAGCTTCTAAATATCAAGTAAATAAATTAATTTTAGTAGCGCCAGCTTATAAATATATTAATACTAATTCAATTTCTACATATTTTTTGGCATCTGCAAAAGAAATCGTAAAAATAAAGAAAGTCAAACAAGGATTAAATAATATGATTAAAAATAATTTTCACGAAGAAGATAATATAATTAGTGATTTTACAAATGAAGATTATAATGGAATACCATCTATTAAAAATTTTATTAAACTAATTGAATATATTAAAAGTGAGATTGTAGCTATTAATGTTCCCACGTTGATTATTCATGGAGAATGTGATGAATTAATACCTATTTCTTCATCGCTATATATTCTTTCCAAAATATCTAATAATAATAAACATCTTATTATTGTACCAACAATGTTTCATCGTTTATTAAATGACACACATGCTAAACCATACCATTTATTAATAGAAACATTCATAAAAAAAGGAATAGTTGAATTAAATATAACATAGGCACAATATAAACTCAATGAAGATATATAATATCATTGTAGACAAGAAAGTCTACAAAAATAAAATTATATTCCCCTATATTATGTTATGTAAAAAGCAGCCTAGAAATGGTTGTTTTTTACATTTTATAATAAATTATATTTTAATCATAATTATTTCATATGGATTAAAAAATACTTGTTTATAGTGATAATCAAGCAATAATGGTGTTTATGATTAACTATTCAATAGTATTTTAATTAGATAACAAATAGATAATTGTTAATATAATATTTTAAAAAATGTGTATTGTAAGTAATGTGAGTCCAATAAAAAAATTAAATTAATATGTACTCATTTTTTGTTAATTAAAGAACGACACATTATATCTAGGAGCATAGTTAATTATAGATTGCTTGTACATTAGAATGGAGAGGAATTTAAATATTTAATTTTTATTGCTACTTCTTACTACTTTTATTCTAAAATTAGGAAAGAATATCAGTATAAATTTATAAAGGGTTCAGTTAGGTTTTGGGGTGACATAGTATCTATCTTAACAGCATTTTCAATTTACTTTTTAGATAATACAATTACTACTATTTGACAAGTAATTTATCTATAGATGATGATGCTAGTTCAAAAACAGCACAGCATTTAAAAACCGGATTGATAATTATGGGTGTATTTTTAGAGAATACATTGATATAGCAGTAGAAAACCCTATGCTAATATCAGATTACAGCATACTTAATGAACAAGGAACAATATACGATATTAATGGTAAACCACTCAGTTATAGCGAGGATGAAAATATTACATATTATATTGATAAAGATTATTTAGCAAGAATACATAGTTTAGCAGGTTATGAAAAAGTACAAATTAAAGATAACGGCAAACACTACGATACATTATCGCCTTTTACTACGACAGTCAAATTAAGAGATGTAGTTTTAATAATTTATGGTTCTGAATCATTATATGTTTCAAATGTGTATATTAAGGCAAAAAGTAATGAGCATGCTGAACAAATTTTTACAAAGGTATATAAAAATAATAATATAGATTTAGATGTATCAGTAGTGGAATTAGGACAAGATCAATTTAAAAATCAGGCCAATAATGCTTTTAAAGAAAATGTTGTTACCTCAATTGTTGCTATTATATGTATTTTACTTGCTAATATATTCTATACGCTTTTAGTATTTCAAAATAACAAGAACAAAATATTGATTTCAAATATTTTTGGCCAAAATTACTACAATAGAATGTCTTGCGTAATTAAATATTTTCTAATAGTATGGTTGTTTACAATTGTAATTATGATTATTGTTGGTGTGTATGCAATGCATTTATATCTTGTGGTATTTATAGCACAATTTATTGTAATGAATTTATATATTAAATACTTAACAAAAAAATCAATAGTAAAACATTTAAAGGAGGAATTATGATTATCAAACTGGATTTTATTTCTAAAAGTTTTGGAAGGAATAACGTTATATGTGATTATGATTTGGAAATAAACGCTGGAGATTTTATTATAATATATGGCAAAAGTGGAAGTGGGAAACAGCGTTACTAAACATGATAGGTTCGCTTGAAAACCCTGATAGTGGTAGTGTCAAATATTTTGACAAAGATAAAATATACTATACTTCTAAACACTTTAATTATATTAGAAAAAACTATATTAGCTACATTTTTCAAAATTTTGCTTTGATACAAAGCAAAACTGTACTGGGCAATTTAATGTTTACTTTAAAAGAGTCAAGACTCACTAAGATAGAAAAGGCACAAAAGATTAATAGTGAACTAAATAAAATGAATTTACAAGATAAAATAAATTCGTATATTTATGAATTAAGTGGAGGGCAACAACAGAAAATTGCACTTATAAGAGCAATAATAAAACCTCATACGATTATTTTATCAGGCTAACCGACTGGTAATTTAGATAGTGAAAATGTAGAAATTATTATGAATTATTTAAAAAAAAGCAACCATACTTTGTTGCTTTTTGTGATTTAGGATATTAAATATGCAACAGGAACTACTAGAACAAGTGTTAAAACTACTCTAATGTACCAAATGACAAAAATGTCTTTTAATTTGATTGGTATTTTTGTTGATAATATACATGGAATGCTTGCAGAAAGGAATAGAATTTCACTAACACATAACACCCCTACACTAAACCTAGTGATAAAATCTGCAGTATCTCCAATTAATAAAGCAGGCAAGAACATTTCTGCTATACTTACTGCTGAAGCTTTTGCTACTAATAATGGATTTGAAAATTGTAATAGTTTTGTAAATGGGAAAAATAGATATCCCATAAAATCAAATATAGGAGTATATTCACTAAGTAATAATCCAAGTAATCCAATGGATAAAACTGTTGGTACAACACTAGCTCCCATTATAAATCCACTTTTTAATGAAGTAAAAAGATTTACAGCGATTGGTTTTGAATTACTCGATGCTTTTAAGCCTTCATTCCAAGCGTTTTTAAATAAATTACCTTCAATTTTGTCATCGACTGCATCACTTTCATCAATATAGGTATTATCAATTTTTGAAAGCGGATATAGTCTAACTGTAATTGCAGTTACAACGAATGTAATAAATAGTGTTACAGTAAAGTATAATGTCCACATTCCCATTAAATCTAATGTCTTGGCAACTATGACCATAAACGTGGCAGATACTGTAGAAAATCCTGTTGCAATTAATGCAGCCTCTTTTTTAGTATATTTATTATTTTCATACTGATCATTAGTGATTAAAAGCCCAATAGAATAACTACCAACAAATGATGCAACAGCATCAATTGCTGATGTTCCAGGAGTTTTAAATACAGGGCGCATAAATGGTCTTGCAAATACACCGATAAATTCCATTAATCCATAACCAGTGATAAAACACAAAAGCATTCCACCAAGTGGAATAATAATAGATAAAGATAATGCTAATTTTTCAAATAGGAATGGTAACATACTCGGTGCCATAATACTAGATGGTCCAATATTTGTAACAAATACTATTGCACATATAAGCCCTAGAATTTTAAATACAAGCATAATTTTGGCAGTTAAGTTGCTCAAATAACTTTTTGTATAAATTGTATAAGCAATCCCAGCTATAATTACTAAAATAACGTAATAATTGACTCCATTACCCATAAAATTAATAATGAATGTTGTTAAGTGGTCTACAACTATCGTATTTGAATCGTTAATTGTTATAGGAACAAAAAACAAAAATAGTCCAAGTACACTAAAAAAAATAAATGTGAAAATATTCTTAAATTCCATCATATATAATTCCCCCTTTATATATATCATTAATTATAATATATTTGTTTATTAAATGTCAAATTAGATTTTTCAATATCAATTTACAAAAAAATTGACTTTTTTTTGATATAATTAATGTAATCAATGAATTAACTTTATCATTTATTAAACTATATTCATCAAACAATGTTGAATAGTTTAATTAACTTATAGTGACAATGATTATTAAATTTTAAAGAGAGATTACAAATATGATATGCTGTGTCAATTATGAATTTAAAACTTATGTAAAAAGAAAAAAGGGTGGGAAGTAAGCAGATTATGTCTGATCAAAAAAATATATCAGCTTCACTTTTTCTAATTACAATTTTTGCAATTATGTTTAGGATACTTACTACAGATTTTTTTCAAAATATATTGATTATAGTTCTATTTTAAGCGATAACATTGATAGTTTATCTCCGTTAAAAAGCAATAACAGTGATGATTTGTGGTTATTATTTAAAATATATTTCAATAATATTGTGTTTTTTATAGTTGCGACTATATTCTTAGAGGTACTTACTGAGATTTTGTATGGTATCAAAATTTACATAGTTACACTCATGAAAACAGTTCTTATATCATCTGGTGAAAATATTAGTGAGGTATTGATGGCAATATTACTGCAAGTAGGTTTTGAAATAATAGCCTTATATATTGCTGTTGTTTTGGGCTGTATTCTCCTTGAGATATTGCAAAAGTCGTTTAAAAACAAGATAGAAGCAAAAGAATACATAAAAGGGAATAGGTTTAAAGTATTAAAATTATATTTTACTATGAATTTAGTTACGTTTATTGGAGCAATTGTTGAAACGTGTATTTTATAAAGAAGGTACGTAAATGTTAATAATAAAAAGCATATATTTTTCCTATGATAAAGACATTTTGGTTTTAAATGATATAAACTATACGTTTAATAAGGACTACATATAATAAATGGATTAAACGGCAGTGGTAAAACTACATTTTTAAATGTTATATCAGGTCTATATTTACCAAATGATGGTGAAGTAATCATAGAACAGGATGGAAACAAAAAAGATTTGATTTCAAATGTATCAGCATTAGATGTTGATGATTTAAGCTCAGTTTACTCATTTACAGTATGTGGTTTATTTAAAAAAATTTCATAAATATCAGGGAATAAATTTGAAGATTTTGATAACAAATCAATTGAGCTTTTGTCTAATAAGGTTTATAATAACTA
>JBKEDG010000012.1:0-6797 GCA_047975285.1 Bacilli bacterium
ATGTAGCCTGATGTGATTCATGTTCTTCGAGCCAAGGTTTTGTCGCCGACTTCCTTCAGATTCTACGTCACGATAGACACCCTTGTCATTAACTAGTGGTAGGTTGTTATCGACCCCCACAAGGGACTTTAACCCTCAAGTAATAATGTGTAGATTTAACTACATCATTTCAATATGACTTTGCAAACTTGTCATATCAATAAGTATGCCATGCGCACCAAAAAAAAAGAGAATAACGATTGATAATAATCGTTATCCTCTTTCAATAAATTTTTTTAAACTGACTTTTCTCAGTAAGCACGGTATAATTTAGATACCAGTTTAAAAAAACTTATGGTAGCTAACGCTTGCTTTAAACCAGACCTACGCATATTAGTGGCTGTCTTTCCTTTATCTTTGTAACGCTCCATTTCATACTTAGGAAGATGGTACTTCGCATAATTATCTAGCATTTCTGTTTGTGCTTCTATTGAATGTCCCTTTAGTTGTTCTTTTGTGCTTACCCTTACATAACTAATAACTTTTTTCTCCATATAATTCTTCCTTTTCCTCTTCATATTGGTAATTATACCAAAAACAATTAAAATAAAGTTAATTGGATAAACTCCGACTAACTTTATTGTATACAATGAATTATTTTACAGATATCACTTTTATTTTATCAATCTAAGAATCTTAAAAATCTTTCATACATTTCAATAGATAATTTCTCATATTCAGATATATTATTTATTTCATTTTCAAATAAGTATTCAATAAGCGTATCTCTGATATGAATAAAACTTTTGAATACTATATCATTATTTTCTAGTGAAATTTCATTATTCTCAATTGCATGATCAATTTTCTCTTTGAAACGTTTTGTTGACTTATTTATTTTATATTTTTCCTTTACAATTTTTGAGTCGTTAAACGTTTTTATAAATTTATACTCCAATTTATTTTGAATTATCCATTCGATATTTCTATTCCAATATTCTATAATAAAGCATCTAAAATCCATATTTACCATTTCATCATCAATAAAATAGTTTTCTGATTCATCTTTAATTTCTTGATATATTTCTAGAGCTAATTTTTCTTTAGATTTAAAATAATAAAATAGAGTACCATTACTAACGCCCGCGTTATCTAAGATTGATGATATATTTACATTTTTTACACCATTTTCTAAAAACAATTTCTTTGTTTCAAATATAATTTTGTCTCTTGTCTGCATGTTCACCTCTTATTTCTATTATAACAAATATATATATTATAGTGTACTACCATTGTCTATAACTAACTCAACACCTATAATTTTATTTCCTTCATCGCTAGATAAAAACTGAATAAGATTTGAAATATCTTTAGGTTCTAATAATCCAGAAGATTGCATTGCTGACAAATATTCTTTTTCAATAGTTTCTGGCGATACATTTTCATAATCTGCTAATGTATTTATTATGTTTTGCCATGACGGTGAACTAATTGCTCCCGGATTTACTATATTTATTTTAATACCATTTTGCATATATTCCTTTGCAATTGTTTTACAAAAATTATTTAATGCTGCATTCACAGTACAATTAATAATAAAGTCGTAATTTTTTACTTTCGCAAACATACCTGATAAAATAATTGCAGTACATTCCGTATTTGCAACCATTGGTAAAAACTTTAATAATTTAATGTTAGATAGTAATTTCAATTCTAATTCGTCTCTAAAATCATCAATTTCTACCCTGTTAAGTGAACCGACTTTTCCCATACTTATCGATGAAATAAATTGGTCAATCTTTTTATGATTTTTTAAAATTTTGTTCATTAAATCTTGGAATTCAGTATCTTTTGTCAAATCACATTTATAAATTGAAAATTGATTGTTACTTATTTTATTTTTTTTTATAATTTTTTTCAGATGTTCTATTTTCTCGTCTGAGTTTCCAAGTAAAATACAATAGCCTCCTTGAATAAGTTTATCAATCGCTACATATTCACCAACTGCACCAGTTGCTCCTGCTATTAAGACTGTTTTCATAATAATTCCCTCGACGTCATTAGAAAGTTTTCATCATTCCCAGAAATAGAATAGTTATACCAATTACTTGGTGATGTATCTAATACACTAATTAAAACATTGTCTTTTTTTAAATTAAATTCTTTTTTTATATAAATAGCAAGTTTTTTTAAAAAAGCATGTTTTGTATTATTGTCCAAGGTATTCCATATAAATATTTCAATAAGCAAAAATTCTTCTTCATTTCTTGAGCCCTTATAGTATGAATCACTATGATTTATCGATTCTTTTCGACTCCTAGAAGAGTATTCCTTTTCCCATGTAAAAACTCCACATCGAGCTATATTTGCCTTTTCTTTTTTTATATCTATTATTATTTTATCACCTGGTATTTTGGTTTCACTTTCGACTAAATTTGTAATCAACCGAGCTCCGGTCTTCATTTTCTCCTCAGTAAACCCATTACTTGATTTCAGCTTAATTATTGGCATTATTCTCCGTTTTTAATCTAGTATCATCATAATCAAATTTGTTATCAGTAAATTCAAATTCATATGAGTCTCTATTTACATAAGCAACTATTTTATCAGAATCAATTAACTCGTCTGTCATTAAGGCAATCTCTTCTGCTGTATTAAATTTTGTAAATATTTTTTCGTATTCATAGTTGCTAATTCCACTTGCTACACTCCCAAAACTTGTCTTAGTTACGGATGGAGCTACAACTTTAACTTCTAGTTTCGAATCAATATTTTTTAGTTCTAGTGCAAGCCCTTCTGTAAATGAGCTCACAAAGAATTTTGTTGCACAATAGGTTACTGCATTTGGTACATTAATATATCCTCCTGATGATGAAACATTAATTAATACTCTTTTAGTTTTAGTTTCAATATATTTATTTACAAAATATGTACTCAGTAAAGTAACTGCTTTTACATTTAAATCTATCATTTTTTTAACCTTTTCAATATCTTGCTCCTTAACCAAATGATAGTATCCAAAACCAGCATTATTTATCAATGCATATAGATTGTATTTCTCTAGTTCAGCAATAAGTTTCGTTATATTGTTTTCAAAACTTAAATCTAAAGATAATATTACAACATTTACTTTATAAGTTTCTTCTATTTTTTTTTTTATAATTTCTAGTTTTTCGTTATTTCTCGCTATAAGAATTAAATTATATTCTTTGTTTGCATAAAGGTAGGCAATCTGTTCTCCTATTCCCTGACTTGCTCCGGTAATTGCAATATATGATTTCATAATGTTCCTTTCTTTACAAAGGCTGCTATACCCATTCCTCCACCAATACATAGTGAGGCGCAACCTCTTTTTACATCTGTGTTATGTTCCATTTCATTTAATAATGATACTATAATTCTTGTTCCTGATGCACCTAGTGGATGTCCAATTGCTAAGGTTCCACCGTTTACATTTACCAACTCCTGCTTAAGCTTTAGTTCATCTATCACTGCAAGCATTTGAGTAGAGAATGCTTCATTAATTTCAAATAAATCTATTTCACTTTGTTTTACACCAGTTCTATTCTTAAGTGTATTAATTGCTTTAATTGGAGCAAGTCCCATATCTACTGGCTCTACACCAACAGTTACTGAGTCTTCCCAATAAAAACTAGGTTCATAACCCAATTCTAGGGCTTTACTTTCACTCATAAGTAATATTGCTGCGGTACCATCATTCATACTTGAGGAATTAGCCGCAGTTAGAACACCGCCATATTTAAACACAGGTTTTAATTTTTTTAATTTTCCTTCATCTAGTTCAATTACTTCATCGTTTTTATACAATTGATCATTATAACTGACTTCAATAATTTCGTTTTCATACTTTTTTTGTTATTTTCATATTTAGAATGACTGTTTATAGCAAATTCATCTGCTGTCTCTCTAGTAATTGAATATTTTTCTGCTATAATTTCTGCAGTGATTCCCATATGATAACCGTCTTTTGCAACGGTTAGCCCGTCAACTAAAATAGAATCTTTTATTTCAAAATCTCCGAATTTTTTCCCTTCTCTTAATGAGATAATGTGTTCTGCCGTGGACATGCTTTCCATCCCGCCTGCAATTACAACATCACAATTTCCTGTTTGTATTAGTGATACGGCCATTTGAATACTTTTTAGTCCAGATCCACATACTGTATTTAGTGGTGTTGCTGGAACATCACAACTAAGTCGTGAATTTAGCACAGCATTACGTGCTGGGTTTTGTCCCTTACCTGCTGATAATACATTTCCCATTATAACCTCATCTATGAGTTTGGGATCGACTTTTGACTTCATAAGTAAGCCATCAATTACCGTAGAACCCAATATATTTAGTGGAACTTGTGACAACATGCTTCTAAATCTCCCTATTGGTGTTCTGCAATAGGATATAATTACAACTTTTTCCATATTTATCATCTATAGTACCTTTTTATATAGTGGTGTAGAAAGTTCATTCTTTATATGAGACTCTCCTGCATCTTTTATTATCTTCTTATATTCTTCAGTTTCAAAACTTTTTAAGTAACTGTCAAGATTCCCATCAACTTCACTAATAAATTGTACTCCAGGGGTACATGAAACTAAAGAGTGATAAACCTCAAATGTTTTAACGTGTTCATTATTTTTTACATATTTAAAAATGGTGTTCTCTCTCCACTTTAAATAATCTTCAATTCCACTTAATGGAACTTCTATGTGTCTCAATTGAATATATTTTGCTGATGGAAAACTACTTTTATTCTTTTTCTCTGAGCTTATATGTCCAATAATGCTCCAATGAAAATCACTCTCCAATGATTTTAGTATTGACCCGTCAAAAATATTTTGATGTTTGAAGAACATGTCAAACTTTGCAAAATTTTCTATTTTACTTATTAATACATAATCATCACCATCAATTGGTTTATATAAAGTGACTTTTTCAAAAATTGCTTCTAATTCTGTCTTTTTTTCTGCTATTAAGATCTCAAATTTATTTTGTTCTCTTCTTTAACCTCTAAGTATAGAAGTGCTAGCATGTTATTATTATTAATTTGTAGTCTCATAATTTTTCCTTTCAATCATTTCGTAATTTGTATTTTCTATAAAAAATTGTAATATCCCATTTTTATCATTTGTACCCGGAGTAACAAAGTCTGCTTTATCCTTGAGTTCAGAGCACGCATTTTCCATTGCCACTCCTATTCCACAGCTTTCAACCAATTCTAAATCATTATAATTGTCTCCGAAGCATAGTGTATCATTTAAATCAATATTTTCTAACTCGCAAAAAGTCTTGAACATGGTATATTTATCTGTACCACTATTAAGAAATTGAAGCATCCAATAACCTTTATACCAACTAACATATTTATATTCTAATGAATTTCCAAATAATCCTTGGACATTTTTTTCAACCTTGGATAATGAGTTTTTTTCCCCTAAGCAAACAATAGAAACAATATTATCAGGGGCTTTTTTATGCTTATGGATTTTGATATCTAGTTCTTCCATATATGAGCATGATAACCAAGTTATCTTTTTTGTAGATACATCATTAATTGAATTAAAATTTATTGCAACATCTTTTGAATCTGGTACAAGCTCATTATCAAAATAATTCACTACTTCCTGGTTTAATTTGCTAGTCTGTAAATAGCTTTTATTATATATGCTCTCAAGGGTTGCTCCATTTTGCGTAATAATATACTCTATACAATTTTCATTTGCGTATGACTCAACTGCTGAAGACATTCGTCCAGTTACAAAAAGTATGTTAATTTGCATTTCTTTTAACGCTTTAATTAATTTTGTTGATTCAACAGTAATTTTTTGACTAGATGTTAAAAGTGTTCCATCTAAGTCAAAAGCTATTGCTTTAATTTTTCTTAAATCTATCTTTTCCATATTTATCCTAATGTTTTATATACGTAATAAAATATCCATCTGCCTTTAATTGATTATTTTGAAAGATATTAAATACAGTATGTGATTTTCCAAAACCTTTTGTTAATGTATATACTTGTAATATTATTTCAACATCATCTTCTATAATCTGTTTATAATTGATATCCGATTTTGTTAGTAGTACTTCTTTTCCAAACTCAACACCATAAAAATGTTGTGAAAATAACATTGCTTGTCTTGCAGCTTCAAAAATCTTTATCCCATCCATATGACCCGATTCATGATCTGAATGCAATTCATTCCATGAGGTTTTAGCAATCACATATAAAATATTATTTTTAATAACATAATCACATATCATTGAATTTTTTCTATCCAACTTGTGTGTAAAATTATTGCTTACACTAATCTTATTTGAATTAAAAATAATATTATCAGTCATAATTTTATTTTCATTTAATATCTTATGTGTTGTATTTATATCATCAAAATCAATATTATTTTTGTACTCAATAACTTTTTTATTTCCTGACATAATTTCACGAATAATCTCAATATTAAAGCATTTAGTATCTTCCATTACATTTTCCATATTACCCTTTCTATACAACTTTTTTCCATATAGAGTAAAACTCTAGAGTTTTACTCTATATGGAATATTATACCCTAATTATTCATGAAGATGTCACAAACATAAAATAAGGAGCATTTGCCACTCAGAAATTCGAGTATGACAAAGTTGCTCTTTATTTTTCTATTGTGTGCATAACAAAACTAGCACATTTTACCTGCGCTATCGACTTATTATAGTTAAATATTATAATCGCATAAACATCACCATGAACTTGTCATAGCGTCTAAAACTCTTATCTACTTTTAATAACTTTTGCCGTGCATGAG
>JBKEDG010000013.1:0-3850 GCA_047975285.1 Bacilli bacterium
ATAGAATGCCGGTTCTGTAATTCCACATAAAGCTGTAATACCCGCAGTCATTCTAAGTCCTTTATCCGCCTTGTTATTTTTTGTTGCAAACGCTAATGCTAATACTGTTCCTGCAATACAAAGATTTGAAATAAATCCACCTGGAGCATCTATTGGATTAAATCCATACTGAGCAATAAGCATTACAGATACTGGTGTCATTGCTTTATCTAACCCTAAGACAACCATATATGGATATATCATTGCATATATTGGCAGTGCAAATATTCCTAAAGTTGCAACCATCCATAATACAATTGATGCGACCCCACCACTTAAGTATGTACCAAGTGGACCAATTGCAATTAATGTTACCGGAACTACAACCATCATCGTTAAAATTGGTTTAGCAAAATATTTTAAAACTTCTGGAATTATTTTATTGAAGAATTTATCAATTGGGTACATAAATAATACACCCATAATTACCGGAAATACGCTGCTTCCATAACTGACTGTTGGAATGGCTATCCCTAGAAATGAAAGTCCTTCAACCCCACTAATATCTGGAGATACTAGTATCGCTCCTAATAATGCCCCTAATATTGGTTGCATCTTAAGTGTTTTTGCTGTATTGTACCCAATATATATTGGAATATATGTAAAAGCAGCACTAAATATTGCCATCATTATATTAGCAGTACCACTATCACCAGGTAACCCAAAATAGTTTGTAAATAATGTTTGTAGTGATAAGATAATACCACCAACAATCAATGCCGGTATCATCGGCATAAAAATTGATGACATAAAGCTTCCAAAAACATTGACATAGTAAAGAACATTTTTTTCAACATCTTCATTTTTAACCTTGGTTTGTAGCTCTCCACCCGCCTTTTCATATTCTTCTACAAAATATAAGTATAATTTTGCAACTTCGGCACCTATAATTATTTGAATTTCATTTGGTTTTTTTACAACTTTTATAATCTCCGGCATCGATTCTAATTTTTCAAAATCTACCTGACCAATTTCCTCTATTGTCAGTCTTAAACGCGTAGCACAATGTGTGTGGCCAGAAATATTCTTTTCCCCACCAACAAATTTTATTATTTCATTACTAACTTGTTTATATTCCATAGTTTCCCCCAATTATTTTTTTACTAAAAACTTTGTACCTAGCATAAGTGGCTTGTACACAGCCACTGTATCATTCATAAATAATACTTCCTCACTTAACTTTAAGTTTAAACATTTTGTTGCAAATTCACGCCTATGCATAAAACGAGTATATAATTCCGGATATTGACTTTTTATTTCATCTTGTAATTTTTCATCTGCAATTAGTATTCCACTCTCACAAGATGTACCAGCGTAACTTTGGATTTTAGGAATTATATCTGTTTGTAGTAGCATTCCACTTTTAATTTTACATTTTGATGCTGGATAGATTGGTGAACTCATCCACTCTTCTTCTGCAATCAAGTGTCCCGGGTTCAACTTCCATCCAAAATTAGCTTTTGAAAATACACTTTCAACATAATCATATATTTCACAACCACTCTTTTCTATTTTAATAAACTCTAGCCATTTACATATAAGTGAATAATATGGTCCCGCTAACTTTTCAACATAATCTTTTTGACCCTCGGGTAACTGGCTAACGTCCTCTACTACGTAACCAGCCCTAGAAGATAATCCCCCTTTATAACCAACAGTTAGTGATATTGGATCACCAAGTTTTACCTCTTTATTTGTAGGGTATAAATTAGCATTTTCAAAGCGTGCTCCGGTTGCAGCTATTGTTACTACATTATTTGGTTGACCACCAATATTTAACTTCTCAGCTACTTCTATCTCACTTTGTCCCACTTTTAATTCATCAATTGCCTTAGTTATTCCCACACTCGCTAGCTGTGACCAATATTCATATCTTGCAACCTCATTTGCATTATTTGTTATCCTAACACCAAATTCTGGGCTTATAAAGATGTCTGTTGCATTTATTAGATTTTGTTCGTCAACAATACTCTTTAGTGATTCGATAATAAATGATGGAATCTCAAAAGTTTTTGAGTTGTCATTTATACTACTTGTGAAAAGTTTCCACCCAACAACACCTACTCTCATATCTAAGGATATTTTTGCTTTTTTGAAATATTCCGAAAAATTTAAATCGCAATCCATCGGCTGATTCGGTAAGGAAAAAGCTGGAACGTGAATTGGATTATTTTTAATTCTTGCTATCGACGCTTTGTTTAAGTTTTCATTTCCAAGCATCAAATAACAGTTTCCATTTTTGTGTAATACTAAGCAAGCTTCCTCGAATCTTGTTAAGAAACCTGTTAAATACTCAAAATTTGAACCATGCTCTAAATCTCCATATATCACTATTACATCAATATTTCTTTCATTCATAGCTTTTAACACTTTATTTTTTCGATGAATCATAGTTTCTTCGGTTAAAAAAACAGGAGCTGTTTCCGAGATATTTCTATTTATTTTTAATTCCTTTAATTGTATATTTTCCATTTTTGATATCTTCCTTTTTCATAATTTATTTTTATCTTTGTTATCTTCTTTATCAAAATCACGCATATCATATAGCGCTTCCACACTACCATGAGCATGACTGTAGATATTTAATAGGTTCTCTAAATAGTAATTTAGACCAAAAACCGTATATTCATTAACTCCTGATCTCTCTAAACCCTCTTGAACTAAAGAAAATGCATAATCATAATTGTCGGAACTATCTTCCATCGAATTAGAAATCAATACTTTTTGAGCCTCAATTTTACTCAGCGATCCCTCAATTGCTTTAGAAAAATTTCCTGATAGACTTATTGTTACAATAAGATCATCTTTATCAATTAATTTCAATATTTTATCCTGTTCGTCTTTTTCTCCTTCAAATAGTACTTTTAATAAAGTATCTCCACTTAAACTATTTGATATTATCTTCACTATCTTGTGGTGATAAAACATTACTTTTTGAAATTGAAAAATTAATGATTTAATCGTTTCATCAACTATAAAAATAATTTTATTTTTTGAGAAAATTAAATTTGAAAGCTCATTTAATTCGCCTAATTCAATCTTCCCATCAATTTCATCAAATGTTGAGATAACACGGTTTCGAAGATCCATTTGAAAATTGTCAACATTGAATCTATTAGTGTGTTCCCACCGCGTATAATAATATGTCACATTGTATTTTTTCAATGAAACAAAATTTGTAAAGCCTATTTTTTTGCAAAATCGTCTAACGCTTTGCCGTGTACAATGACAATCACTAGAAATATCATAAATGTTTAGCTCAGATAATCTTGAAAAATTCTCAATTAAATAATTTGCAATATTATAATCTATACTCGAATAGTTCGAATTATTCATCACTGAACATAATACATTATAAAGACTAAATCCTTTATACATATAACTCCTCCTTTTCTAAGGTTAGGAAACAATTACAAATCAATTATAACCGTACTATAACTTTAGTACGTTACATTCTTTGTTCCGTTAACTTACAATAAGAAACATCAAATTACAACCATGAAATTATCTTTGATTTTTTCAATTCCTTTTATGAACCTAGAAATTCCTTTTTCTAAGGTTTCACGTGGACATGCAATATTTAATCTAACATACAAGCCTTCAACCATCCCAAAATCACTTTGGGTTTGAATTCCAATTCCACAATCATCCATTATTTTTAAAAACTCAACCTCTGATACATACCTCCTATAAAAACTTACGTCTATCCACACCAAATATGTCGCCTCTAAAGGAAATACTATAACCTCTTTACATGTAGACATTTGCTTACATAAGTATTTATAGTTCAAGTAAATATAACTCGTAACAT
>JBKEDG010000014.1:0-5609 GCA_047975285.1 Bacilli bacterium
ATAAATTCAAAATTTTAAGTAAAGAAATTATTGTGATTGCTGGAGCAAATGATTTTTCTTCTCTTGCGAATGAATTAGATATTAAAATTATGGAAATGGTACCGATGATGACCAGAAGCTTCGAATTAGAGGAATTCATTCATGGCCCTCAAAATGCTTTTAGTCATAAGATGTTCTTTGTCATTTTTGTGAAAAAGGATGAGGATTGCGAAAAAGCGAAACAGATTTCAAAATTTTTAAAAAATGAAATTGGTGGGTGTAGTTTAATTGGTGATTTAAAAGTTGATAATGCTGATTGTTATTTAGAATTTAAAAGCAAAGATTTTAAATTTTTAGAATTATTAACTTTTGTCCAAATCTTTGCTTATGAGATTTCAAATAGTAAAGGCAGAGATTTACGTAGGTCTTTAAATAGTAATATTAATAATTATATTCAAAAAAGCGTATAGGAGATATTATATGAAAAAAGTTTTAATTGTTACCCACGGCAAATTTGCTGAAGGTATTACTTCTGCACTTAATATTATTTTAGGAGATAATAGTAATATTATATATCTTAACACCTATATTGATGACTCGGATTTTAGAGATAATTTAGATATATTATTGAATGAAAATATCAACAATGAGTTACTAATATTTACGGATCTTTTTGGCGGTAGTATAAATCAAGAAGTAATCAAAAGATTAAAAAAGCAATCGATTGATTTGATAAGTGGTGTTAGTTTACCGCTATTGCTAGAGTTGCTAGTGACAGGTATTTACTGGGATAAAGATAAAATCCGAAAAGCAATTGATAATGCTAAAAATCAAATAATTTATGTGAATGATTATTTAGAGACAATAAATAAAAATGGAGATGATTTTGAATAGGAGGGAAAACCATGATTTTGAAGCTAAGAATTGATGACAGATTATTACATGGTCAAGTTGCTTATAGTTGGAAGAGTGCTTTATCGTATGAGGCGATTGTCATAGCAAGCGATGAAGCTAGTTCTGATGAATTAAGAAAAACAACAATTAAAATGTGTTGTCCAGATGGAGTCAAACTGGCTGTAAGATCTATAAGTGAAGCAGCAAAACTTTTGCAAAATGATAAATTAAAGAATATGAAAGTATTTGTTGTGTGCGAGAATCCTGAATCAGTACATAGGTTACTGGCATTGTTAAAAGAAAAGCCAATAATTAATTTAGGAGGTTTACAGTCTTCGGTAAATAGAAAGAAGTTTGCAAAAGCTGTTTATTTGAGTGAAGATGAAATTTCAATTTTAGATGAAATAGAAAAAAAGGGTTATAAAATTGAAGTACAAGAAGTGCCAAACACAAATTTAATTTCTTATAAAAGTTTAAGAGATAAATTATAAAAAGGAGGTAGTATTATGTATGAAGCAGTAGTAGTAGGATTAATTCTAGGTACATTATGGGGACTAGAAAAAATGAGTGGAACTTCGATGGTTATTAGACCGTTAGTAGTTAGTCCAATTATTGGTTTTGCACTAGGTGATTTAAATTCTGGAATTTTAATTGGCGCAAGTTTAGAACTATTATTTATGGGAGCGATTCAAGTTGGAGCTGCTGTGCCACCTGATAGTTTAGCAGGAGCAGGATTAGCTACAGCGTTTTCAATTATGTCAGGTAGTGGAGTAGCAATAGCTGTAACTCTAGCTCTTCCTATTGCGATACTTGCCCAGTCCATTAAGGTTTTACTCTTTATTGTTAGAAGTTGGTTTATGGATTTTGCTATGAAATTGGCCAGTGATGCAAACATTAAAGGAATAAAATTATTAAATTATGGAGGATTACTATTACAATCTTTGATGTACTTCATAGTAGCTTTTATAGCTATATTATTTGGATCTGAGGCTGTTGGTGTTTTTGTTGAATCTATCCCAGATAATATTATGAGAGGTTTAACTGTAGCAGGAAGCTTACTACCTGCGGTTGGTTTTGCATTGTTATTACAGCCTATGATGAATAAGAAAAACTTTATATATTTTATTTTTGGTTTTGTTTTGATTGCGTATTTGCAACTACCAATTTTGGCAGTAACAATTATGGGGGTAGTATTAGCTTTTGTAATAATATTTGAAAATAAAGGTATAACAACTACTGCGATCAACTCAGAAGAGGAGGATTTGTTTGATGTCTAATAAAATTACGATAAAAGATGAAAAGAAAATGTTAAATGAACTATTTTGGAGTTCATTTATCTTAGAGAATTGTTATAATTATGAACGCCAACAAGCTTTAGGATATGCAATCGGAATGTGGCCAGCGATTAAAAGATTTTATCATACTAAAGAAGATAGAGCAAAAGCACTAACGAGACATATGTCAATATTTAATACAACACCACATGTTGTGAGTGTTATTACTGGCGTAAGTGTGGCATTAGAAAAGGAAGCAAGTGAAAATATTGATTTTGATGTAACAACAATAAATAGTGTTAAAGTAGGACTAATGGGGCCTTTAGCTGGAATTGGTGATTCGCTATTTTGGGGTACTATTCGAGTTATTGCTAGTGGTATTGGAATCTCACTTGCGCAACAAGGTAGTATTATGGGAGCAATATTATTTCTAGTAATATTTAATGTTCCTCATTTGCTAGTTAGATATTTTGGTTTACATTTTGGATATAGGTCAGGGATGTCTTTAATAGGTAATGCTAAAGATAGTGGAATACTGCAAAAAGTTAGTAAGGCAGCAACAATTGTAGGATTAATGGTTGTTGGTGCTATGAGTGCTAAAATGGTAAAATTAGCTACTGTGTATGAAATTAAAGTAGGAGAAGCTACTTTTCCGATTCAGACATATTTAGATCAAATATTCCCACTATTGTTACCATTGTTATATACTCTTTTAATGTTTTATTTACTTAAAAAGGGTTGGAAAGCAAGCATGATACTATTGTTAACAATAGCGGTCGGTATTATTGGCGTCATTATTAAATTATTGTAAAATATAATTAAGCAAGACAACACAATCAAGTGTTGTCTTGTCAATATCGAAGGGATCAATTTATGCGAAGTTTAAAAGTTAAGCAATCAAAACTGCTAAAACATTTAATTCTATCAACTGATTTTTTAACTAGCAGTCAACTTGCGATTTTAATTGGCGTATCAATAAGAACAATTAAAAGTTATATGTGTGAAATCAATTATTTACTTAAAGAAATAGATTGTGAAATAATATCCAAACCTTCTAAAGGATATTTATTGAGAGTTCCAGAAAATTTCCAATATAAAAAATTTGATACTTTTCTTCACCAATCATTAATTGAAGAAAAAGGTATACCTATTTATAAGTATGAGCGTATTAATTATATTATCAAAAAATTATTAATGTCAGATTATTATATTAAAATAGAAACTTTAGTTGATGAGCTATATGTATCTCGCAGTACACTTAATCAAGATATATTGGAAGTAAAAAAGCAGTTGTTAACTTTTCGTCTTGAAATTAATTCAAAATCAAATCTGGGCATCTCTATTAAGGGAAAAGAAATGAATAAAAGATTATGCATCAGTGAATACTTTTTTCATTTTAATAAGAGATCAAATTATGATATAAGAGAAAAAATCTTTAACCCACTTTATAAACAAGAAGAATCAACAAATGTTTTGAAAATAGTACAAGACACCTGTACTAAATTTAATTTTGAAATGTCTGAATTATCTTTAAATAATTTAACTATTCATATTTTGATAGGACTAAAAAGATGTAATTTAAATAATTATGTCGACGAAAAAGAAATAACTAAAACAAAGCTTGCTGAAACTATTGATTATGAAGCAGCGAAATTTTTAATTAAAAAATTAGAGAAACAATATAATATTATTTTACCTATTGGTGAATTGCTATATTATACACTTCAATTAAAGAGTAAGAGAGTTATAAATACACAAATTTCATCAGTAAATCACGATGATAAATTAAGTTTATGTATTAATTTAATCTTCAAAGAAATTTTCACTAATTTTGATTTGAATTTTAAAAATGACAAAGAATTTTATCAATATCTATATTTACATTTATCATTAATGATTGAACGATTACAAGTAAATATGATAATTCGAAATCCTTTAGCTCATGAAAATATAAGAAGATATCTATTTGCTACAAAAATAACACACTCAGCTGTAGAAATAATCGAACATAATTTTGATGTAAAAGTAGATATTAATGAATTTGGTTATCTTGTATTATACTTTAATTTTCAAATTAATAAATTAAAAGAAAAACAAAATAAAAAAATAGCTTTTATTAGTGCTGGAGGGCGCCCAGAGTATATTATGTATATGAATGAAATTAAAGAATATTTTTCACGGACAAACCATCAAATTAAGCTTTTCACAAAATACGATAAGCAATTATCTACAGCTGATGATTTAGATTTATTGGTTTCTACATATAAAATTAATACAGTTGGCACTGTACCAACATATACAATTAAAAACAATAATTATTTACAAGAAATTGAGAACATATTAAAAATGAATGTAAATTTTAATGTGAATGATTATTTTAAAAAAGAATTTTTTAGAACTAATATTTACGGCACAACTAAAGATGAAGTTTTATTTAATTTATATAATGAACTTCACGATAGCGGTTATTTAAAGTGCAATGTTGATAGTGATAATGCCTTCAAATCAGATGAATTAGGAAATGGAGTTGTTCACTTACAAGACTCATATCGATTACTTAGACAAAGAATGTGTTATATAGTTACATTAAATAGCTCTATATTATGGAATAGTGATATAATTAAAATTTTGATAATTACAAAGACTAAAAAAGATGGTGATAAAGATTTGGAATTACTTTGCAAAATAATATCTGAGTATTCTTCAAATTTGAATATGCTAGACCGTTTAATCAAGACTAGGGATTTTAATGTTTTTTTTGGTGATATTAGCAAAATATTCAATAATAAAAATAAGAATAATTAAAAATCTTTTTATAAATTTAAGCAACTGTTTTACATTATTAACTCTGTTTAGACTAAGTATATAATAATAGTGTTATAATTTTATCGGAGGTTATTTATGAGAAATATTAATTCACTATTAAAAATAGTAGAAAAACAAAAAAATAATCAAGCAATAGGTATTTATTCTGCTTGTAGTGCAAGTCCTTTTGTGATTGAAGCTGTTATTAAAAGAGCAAAATCCGATAATTCTTGTGTTCTAATTGAAAGTACTGCTAATCAGAGTGATCAATTTGGCGGCTATACTGGTATGACACCTTTGGATTTTAGAAAGTATGTTGAGAAGATTGCGGATAAATATCATTTTGATAAAAACAAACTATTCTTGGGTGGTGATCATTTAGGGCCATTGACGTGGACTCATTTAAATGAAGCTGAGGCAATGAAAAATGCTGAGGATTTAGTTGCTTGTTATGTTGAAGCTGGCTTTACTAAAATTCATTTAGATACTAGTATGAAAGTAGCAGATGATGATGCTAATACTCGTTTGAGTGATGAGGTGATTGCCCAAAGAGGAGCAAGATTAGCCAAAGTTGCAGAAGCAACTTATCAAAAATTATTAGAAAACAATAACTTAGCAGTTGAGCCGGTATATGTTGTGGGTAGTGAGGTGCCAATA
>JBKEDG010000015.1:0-3565 GCA_047975285.1 Bacilli bacterium
ATGATATATTGTCAGACAAACTAGGTAGAGAACTAGATGAATTTGTACTAGATACATATAGAGGTGAAGCAATTAGACAACTCAAGTTAGATAAAAGAAAGCATGCGAAAGATTTTGAATGAGTAAGGTTATTCTAAATACATTCTATTTGAACCCAAATAAAGGTGATAAAGAACGAATTAGTAATTTAGTAAACTATATTGCAACTAGGGAAGGTGCTGTCAAATCCCAAAACTATAATCATGAATCAACGCAAAAGCAGGAAAAATTAATATATGAAATTACTAGTGTACTACCCAATGTTGAGGATAGTACACTTTTTAAACATTATTGTCTATTTCCTACAAAGGAGAATGCTAGTCGAGTTATCACAGAAGGACTTAATCAATTAAATGAACAAGGTGAAGTAATAAGGGATTCATCAAAGCTTTTGAATTATATAGCTGAAAGACCTGGAGTCTTAAAGAATGAAGTAAAAGAAATCGATCATGGATTATTTACACTCGATGGTGATTGCACTAGTATACCAGAAGAACAAAGAAAAATGATTGAGGCAGGAAGTAATGTATACCATCATACAATATCGATTAAACTAGATGAGGCTAAGTATATTGGTATGGATAGTAAGAAAGAATGGGAAGCTTTAGTTAGAAGAAATATTATTCACTTTGCTAAAGGATCAAATATTAAACTAGATGACTTAGGATTCGTAGCAGCAGTACACGAAAATGATGTAAGTTTTCATGTACACCTAATGCAATACTCGAAATCCAATAACAGAAATATGTATTTCAGTGAACATGATTTGAATACAATTAGGAAAAATCTAACTAAAGATGTTTATAGAAATTACATACATGAATACGGTAACGTAAGAGATGAGTTTTTCAAAACGCAGTTAACAGAAGAGCATTTAAGGAAGCTCCCCAAAGGTACTTTGGAAGAATTGCAAAATGCACTCAGTGAACATAGAGGAAGAAACTTTTATGGATACTTAGAACCTAAAGAGAAAATTAGAGTAGCTAGTATATTGGATAAGATATTTAAATCTAATGATGATTTAAGTGAGAAGCTAAATTTATACTTAGAAAGTCAGTTGAAATATAAAGGCTTATTTGAAAAAATTGAAGGTAAAGAATTGGATCTTAAAGCAGGGATATACACAGAGTTATTAAATCCAACAAAGAGTCAAAAGTCTACTTTTCATAATCAACTTATTAACTTGTTGATAAACGATGTAGAAAGCCCATTATTCGAGACCGAGCATTTAAAACAACAATCAGAACACGGTGATCAAACGCAAAGTGTTGAGATTATAAAAGAAAAAACTCATGATGATTTTATGAGACAAGAATACGAGTTATTTAAAGAGACAATGAATAATCAGAAGGGAAGAAACGACAAGTCTAAAAGCGTGTCGAGGTTGAAGTATGAATCATTATTAAGGGATATTAATATCTTAGCAATCAATCCAAGCAATACAATCTTGCGTAATAAACTATTTAATTCCATATTGTTTAGTGATTTAGAGGTGAAGAATATTACAGATACTGTTGCAAAATACGAGGCATTAAATAAAATGGATTCAAACCAAAACAATCAATATCTAATGTCAAAATATATGCAGGCAAATTATTATATAAAATTCAAAGAACAAAAGATAATGAATGGGTTTAACATGTTTTCAAATGTGTTAGAACTACCTAAAGAACTTGAAAAGGATATTATCTTTTTACGTGAGTATGTATATGATCATAAAAGTTTTGGATTTGATAAAATACCTGTTACTATGCAAATCAAGTTTAATCATGTGATAAAAGAAATAATGAAATGCAATCCAGAGGTTGTGGAGAACTTGAATCAAACGGTATTAGAACTCGAACAGTTGTATTTGAAAAATGAAAAAGAATACAATAGAGACAACTTAATAAGTAAAGTTTTATTTGGTACATTTGACAATAATACGATGACCCAAAATAGATTCATGAATGCATTGTTTTCAAATCAGCTATTTGATATGGAGACCAATGAACTTAATGAACAAGTATTATTATTCTCAAAGGCTAAAATGTTGAAAAATTTGATTACCCCTAAAAAAGAAACTGATAGTATTACATGGGGAAGTGATAATTTTATAGCATTACAAAAGCAAGGATATTTCGATAAAATAGAATCAAAAGAGGAATTTACCATTCTGCTTAAGAAATTGAAACAGGCAACTCACCTTAAAGAAACTAGTCTTAAGAAGGACAAACAATATTTATATAGTAAGTACATAAATAAGCAAATTAAATTAGTATCTTCAAATCGCAATTTAATGCAGTCGCAGTTTATGGAATATCATCGAAATGATTATGTCCAAAATACGGCAATTATAAAGCAAGTACAAAGTTACATTAACTCAAAAAAATATGGAGACTACAAAGCTTGTAGAGGCCAGTTAAACAGTCCATACTTTTTAAACAAGTTACCAGTAGAAGATAAATCAAAAATGCTCCTTAAGATGGAGTTGTTACTTAAAAGGTATGAGAGTACAACGAACGAAAAAGTTAAAGGGGAGATAAACTTAAGACTAAAAAGGATTTGTGAAGAGTCTCATGATTATGATAAAAATACATATCAATTAACTAATCAGTCATTATTACACTTGTTTTCGAGTATACTTAATCATAAAGAGGAAGAAGCAAAGCATAACAATAGGATTAAGAAGAAGAAATTTAAATTTAAAAATAAACAACAAATTAATAGATAAAATAGGAGGTGATAGGGTTGAATTACATAAAAAATCGTGCTATAATATTTACAAGATTGTCAGGAGTTACCCTTATGAGATAATATCAAGTAGGAAGGGATTCACGGAATGACCGGTGTTAAAGCACGGCCTGCCCATTACGAGGTTAAGCTATTTTTAGTAAGGGAGGGCTTTATGTAAGGGGGACTACATTTTGTAGTCCCTTTTCCCGTATCTATGAAGAAAAATTATGCATACAAGGTAGATGATAAATATTTTAAAGAATTAAATTCAATCAATAGTGAATATGATACAAAAAAAGAGCCTGTAAAAAATATTTCTAAAAACAAAATTGAGTTTAAGAACACAGAGCAGATGTTACAAGAGTTAAATGGTAAGCAAATGAGTAATTATCATATTGTGGATTGTCCGTGCTGTAATGAACATGAAGCATATGTATATGAAAGTAATATGAATGTAATTAAGTGTAGTCGATTGAATGAGTGCGGAGAAACTACAGTAGTTAATTATGGAGAAAAACAAGTTAAAAAAATCTATGATCAAACTGATAAAAAATCTAATGATAGAAGTCAACTGAATACTACATTTAATATATTATTAGATAAACAAGGTAAATACGAGAAGCATATGAGAGTGAAAGAATATCGAGGTCTAGGAGAAAATGAAACAGTAGACATATACGATTTGAATAACATTCAAAATTTGCCTGATGTTGATACTAAAGGCTTTATTCAATTACTTAAGAAACAAGGAAGTAATTTTGCTACAGATTTTAATAAAAGAAATATAGTACATGCGTTGAGAAATGAAAAA
>JBKEDG010000016.1:0-5803 GCA_047975285.1 Bacilli bacterium
TGAGTTTCTTATATCAAAATAGGCAAGTAATGCTGGAAAAAGTGGAGGAGAATTTTTTACACCACAAACGGTTTCAAAGTTATTAGCACAAATTGTAATAGATGGAAAAGATAAAATAAATAAAGTATATGATCCAACTTGTGGGAGTGGAAGTTTACTTTTGCAAATGAAAAAGCAATTTGAAATCCATATCATAGAAGATGGTTTCTTTGGTCAAGAGATCAATATGACTAACTATAATTTAGCTCGTATGAATATGTTCTTACATAATATTAATTATAATGACTTTAGTATTGAAAGAGGAGATACACTTCTAGATCCTAAACATACAGAAGAAAAACCATTTGATGCGATAGTATCAAACCCACCATATTCAATTAAATGGATAGGTGATGAAGACCCAACTTTAATCAACGATGAAAGATTTGCCCCAGCAGGAAAACTAGCTCCAAAGTCTAAAGCAGATTTTGCATTTATAATGCATACATTACATTACCTTTCTAGTAAAGGAAGAGCTGCAATTGTATGCTTTCCAGGAATATTTTATCGAGGTGGTGCAGAAGAAACAATTAGGAAATATTTAGTTGAAAATAACTTTATAGACAGTGTTATTTCACTTCCAAGTAATCTGTTTTTTGGTACTAGTATTGCAACCTATATTTTAGTTCTGTCAAAGAATAAAACAGAAAATAAAGTGCTATTTATAGATGCTAGTGATGAGTTTAAAAAAGAGACAAATAACAATATATTAGAAGAAGAAAATATTAAAAATATTATGGAAGAATTTAGAAATAGAGCTGATAAAGAATATTTTTCTAGATATGTTGAAATAGAAGAAATTGTTGAGAATGATTATAATTTATCTGTATCTAATTATATTGAAAAAGAAGATACTAGAGAAAAAATAGATATAAAAGTATTAAATAAAGAAATAGAAGAAATTGTAAAGAAGCAAAATAAGTTAAGAATAGAACTTGATAAAATAATTGCAGAAATTGAAGGTTAGTAAAAACTATAATGATAATTAACTTAATGAAGAGGCAACTATTAGGAGATTTCTAATAGTTCAAAAAGAGGAAAACAGAAACGTAGTACGATAATTTATACCAGATTATATAATTAAATGTACAGAAAAAAATGATTATTTGCTTACGCAGATTGGAAAGGTGATAAAACATGAAAGATAATGATAGTTTTATTATTTTTAATACAGATGATGAAAAAATAGTTTTAGATGTACGTATGGAAGATGAAACTGTTTGGTTGACTATTGAAGATATGTCTAATCTTTTTGAAAAGTCACGCTCAACAATAAATGAACATATTTTAAATATTTTTAAAGAGGGAGAACTTGAAGAGATAGAAGTAAAAAGAAAAGTCGGGAATTCCGATTTTTCTACAAAACCTACAAATTATTATAACCTAGATGTAATTATTTCTGTAGGGTATAGAGTTAAATCACTAAGAGGTACCCAATTTAGAAAATGGGCAACTAAGAGGCTTAATGAATATATACGTAAAGGATTTACACTTGATGATGAACGCTTAAAAAATGGTGGTGGGCGTTACTTTCGTGAATTACTTCAGAGAATTAGAGATATAAGAAGTAGCGAGCGTAATTTATATCAACAAGTAACTGATATTTATGCAACAGCTATTGATTATGATAGTAGTGCAAAAATAACAAAAGATTTTTTTGCAACAGTTCAAAATAAACTACATTATGCAGCTCACAAAAATACTGCAGCAGAAATAATACATAAACGTGTTGATAGTAAAAGAGAAATGATTGGTATGACAAACTTCAAAGGTAACTATATTACTAAATCCGATGTTAAAATTGCTAAAAACTACTTACATGAAGATGAACTTAAAAGACTTAACTTAATTGTATCAATCTTTTTAGATTATGCAGAATTACAAGCACTAGAGGAGAAACCTATGACAATGGCTGATTGGATAGAAGAACTTGATAATCAAATTATTAGTGCAAAACGTGAATTATTAAATAATAAAGGAAACGTATCAGATAAAAAGGCTATAGAAAAAGCAGAAAAAGAATATACTATTTATCGTCAAAATGAAATGAAAAAACTTGAAAGCGATTTTGATAAGGCTATAAAAGAAATAACCAGGAAGAAGAGGTAGAATATGAGTAGACTAGAAGAATTAATTCAAGAATTATGTCCTGATGGGGTTGAATATAAAACACTTGGTGAGTTAGGGCTTCTATATCCTGGTTTAAGTGGAAAAACATCAACAGATTTCATTGAGAATGGCAATTGTAAATATGTTACATACAAGAGTGTCTTTAAGAATTTAAAGATTAATGAAAAAGAACTTGAAAATGTAGTTGTTAAAGAAAATGAAAAGCAAAATAGATTAGAAATAGGGGATGTTATTTTTACAGGGTCATCAGAAATAGCTGATGAATGTGGTATGTCATCTGTTTTCAATTTAGAAGCAGAATATCCAATTTATTTAAATAGTTTTTGTTTTGGATTTAGACTAAATGACTCAGCATTGTATAATATAGATTTCTTAAAACACTTATTTAGATCAGATAATCTAAGGCAACAAATTGGAAGAACTGCGAATGGAGTAACAAGGTTTAATATATCAAAAAAATTATTTATAAAGATTAAAATTCCTATTCCACCAATAGAAGTCCAAGAAGAAATTGTTAGAATACTAGACAATTTCACAGAGCTTACAGCAGAGCTTACAGCAGAGCTTACAGATAGAAAGAAACAGTATGAGTATTATAGAGACTCTTTACTTGATTTTAGCGATGAAAAAGAGCAGGTTGTAGAATTAAAAAAACTTGGAGAAATAGGAGAGTTTGTGCGTGGTAATGGATTACAAAAAAATGATTTTGTAGAAAATGGATTTCCTGTAATACATTATGGACAGATATACACAAAATATGGTTTTTCTGCTACTAAAACTTTCTCATGCACTAGCAAAGGTGTTTTTGATAAATTAAAAAAAGCTGAGCATGGAGATTTAGTTATTGCAACTACTTCAGAAAATGTTGAAGATTTAGGAAAAACAGTTGTATGGCTTGGTGATGAGGAAATTGGAATTTCAGGAGATATGTATGTATTCAGAACTACTGAAAACTCTAAATATTTAGCATATTATTTTCAAACTAATCAGTTTAGAAAACTAAAGGAGAGTAAAACTACTGGTATAAAAGTAAAAAGAATTAACTCCAAGGATATGGAAAATTTTGATGTTTTGCTGCCGTCTATACCAATTCAAGAACAAATTGTTGAGGTACTTGATAAGTTTCAAGAGTATGTAGAAGATGTGAATGGTTTATTGCCTGAGGAGATTGAAAAAAGAAAAAAACAATATGAATGTTATCGTGAAAAATTATTGACATTTGATAATATATGTGATAACACACACACACACACACACACACACACACACACACACACACACACACATTCTTAATAAATAATGCTTTTTATGAGGCATTAAACGAAGCAAATAAAATAATAACTAACGTTTTAAACTTTGAAAAGCATTACGAAAATCAGGGTGTTTATCATGAGGAATTGGGGAAATATATTGATTATATTCAACCTACAAAATACATTGTTAGCAGTACAAGTTATTCAGATGAATTTGATACACCAGTCTTAACTCCTGGGCAAACATTTGTATTAGGGTATACTAATGAAGAAGATGGAATATTTAAAGCTAGCAAAGAGGAGCCAATAATACTGTTTGATGATTTTACTACTTCAAATCATTGGGTTGACTTTGACTTTAAGGTTAAATCATCTGCTTCGAAAATACTTGTAAAAAAAGAAAATGCAGAAGTTAACTTTAGATATTTGTTTTACTGTATAAAAAATATAAAGTTTGATAAAGGTGAGCATGGTAGAAAGTGGATCTCTATTTTCTCAAAAATAAGAATTCTTATTCCACCAATTGAAGTTCAAAATGATATTGTAAATAAATTAGATATTATGGATAAGTTACTTAATGATATAAGTGAAGGATTACCAGCAGAAATAGAAATGAGACAGAAGCAATATGTTTATTACAGAAATAAATTGCTGAATTTTAAAAATAAAAATTATTAATTAGGGGAGATAGTAGAGGATGGTAGTATTAAAATATGAAGACGTACTTGGGGAAATTTCAAACCAGGAAAATCATTTACTTTTAGGGAATGGGTTTAATCTTGGATTAGGAATAGGCACTTCGTATCCTGAAATTTTTAAAGAGATGATAGAAAGTAGATACTCTTTATATGAAAATGCTTTACCAATTGTGGAAGAGTGTAACTATGATTTAGAGAAATTTATTGGGAAACTTACTAGAAGTGTTAGCAATAATGAATTTTTAGAAAAGTTTATAGCCAATAAAATTAAATTGGATTTTATGTGTGCAACACAGAATATAGTTAAAAAAGCTACAAAGAAAGTATATTCAAAGCATAATGAAGGAGTTTTTATACTTTTGAAAAACTTTACAAACTATTTTACATTAAACTTTGATTCATGCTTGTATTTACTTCTTTTAAATTTTCAAAAAACAAGTGTAAATGAGAAATCAATAGCCATCACTCCTACAATTAAATTTATTGGAGAAGATTTGAATGAAAAAGAAGATGATATTTATACTGAGATAAAAATGTTAAGAGAAAATGGTGCTATCGAAATTCATTCTAGAAATAATGATATTGATGAATTAACCATTGAAAGTCATCTGTCTAATGTTCCTAAAACGCATTTTATGCAAGAAGTTAAATTGTATGCTAAAAAAAACAATAAACGCTGGAGTGATAAAGAGATAAAAAAAGTTATTGACATGATTCTACAAGAAGAAAAAGATAACTGTGTATTAGAAAATCTAGATGATGGGTTTGTTCAAATATCATTATTTGATGAATTTATTTTTGATAAAAACAACGAATTTCAAAATCTTTATTTTTTACATGGTGCTTTTCATATATATGAAGATAAAAATAATATAAAAAAAATTACTCAACAAACACATAAAGCTTTATACGATAGATTGGAAGAAATTTTGAATGATGAAAACTTAGATGTGGTAACAGTTTTTAAAGCAACGAACAAAATACAAAATATTGAAAAGAATGAATATTTATTACATTGCTTAAATAAGTTGAAAAATTTAAAAGGGAATCTTGTAATAATTGGAAGTTCACTTGATGAAAATGATAGTCATATATTTTCAAGTATAAACGCTTCTAGTATAGATAAAATATATGTATCAGCTTTTAAAAACTTTGAAGAAACATTTGCTAAGGCTAAAGAAATCTTTACAAATAAGGAAGTAATATTATTTGATGCAGAAAGTATATCATATAAAATTGGTTGAATTATATTTAAGGGAGAATAAATTATGCAAAGCAATGAATTTAATACTTTAGAAGAAGTAGCAAATAAAATTATAGATGATAATAATAAATTCACTTTTCTATATGCATTTAATGCAACTGGTAAAACTAGACTTTCTATGGTGTTTAAAGATTTAGTTAATGAAGAAGAAAATGATATTAAAAAAGTTTTATATTTTAATGCATTTACCGAAGATTTATTCTATTGGGATAATGATTTATTTAATGATGAGTCAAGAAAATTGAAAATTAATTTGGATTCTAGATTTATAGATGTGATAAAAAATCAAGGCAAGGAAAATGAAATTACAAAGAAGTTTCAGTATTACACTAATAGTAAGATAGACCCAGTTATTAATTTAGAAGAAGGTGAGGTTTCATTTACTCTGCCTACTGGAGACTCTGAAATTAAAGATATAA
>JBKEDG010000017.1:0-14532 GCA_047975285.1 Bacilli bacterium
CATAAGCAGCATTTTGAGCAGAATACTCACCATTTTCATCTGTCTTCTTCATGAAATCAATAGTTGAAACAAAGTCATCTGCTGTTACAGCTCGAACTTCCTTACCTTCATTATCAACCCACATAGAATCATCTCTTAAGTTAAATGTCAACTTAAGTCCATCATCACTTACTTTCCAATCTTTAGCAACACCCGGCAATAATTCACCATCAGCATTGATTCTTACAAGTCTTTCAGTAGCATTATATACAATGTTACCACTTACAGCATCAGTAGCTTCATTTGAATCAAGTGTCTTACACTCTGACTGTTGATAATGATTAAAAACTTTCTTTTCATTTGAATCCTTTTTACCACATCCAGTTAATACAAGCGTAACTACTGATATAACCGTTAAAATCTTAAAAAACTTTTTCATATTTTCCCCTCCTATTATATTTATACTCCATTATATAAGAAATTTGGCACTATTACAAGGAAAAGTACAATATTACAGCGTATTTATAAATATTGTAAGGCGTAATAAAAGATTCCTAAGTTTTTTTAGAAATCTTTATTGTAATTTATTTACTACTTGTAATATCATCTTCCCACTGTTTTAATTCCGATTTTGTTGCATACACAACATGCGATGATGATACGTCCAAATATTCTGGTTGTTCATTTGTGTAATCGTGCGAATCTTCATAATTATATAAAATACGCTGACTCATTTTCTTACTAGCAGGATTAGGATGTGGAATCGCAGATAACAATGATCTTGTATATGGATGTCTTGCATTAGCATAAATATCCTCTGTTGTCCCCATCTCTACTATTTTTCCTTTGCTCATAACAGCAATACGATCTGAAATATATTTCACCATAGATAAATCATGTGCAATAAATAAGTATGTAAGACCTAATTCACTTTTTAATTTATTCATTAAGTTAACAACTTGTGCTTGCACACTAACATCAAGAGCTGAAATAGCTTCATCTGCAATAACAAATGTAGGATTTGTTATCAACGCTCTGGCAATCCCAATACGTTGTCTTTGCCCACCACTAAATTCATGTGGATAACGATACGCATGCTCTTTACTTAAACCAACTATATTCAAAATTTCAAAAACTTTCTCAGTTCTTTCATCTTTAGTTTTATATAGTTTATTAATATCTAACCCCTCCGCTATAATATCAATAACTTTCATACGAGGATTTAGAGAAGCCATTGGATCTTGAAAAATCATTTGCATTTTTTCAGCAAGAAGCTTTCTTACTTCAGCATTATTTTCTTTTGAGACACATACTCCATCAAAAATAATTGATCCTGAAGTTGGCTTATATAATTTAATAATAGCACGTCCAGTTGTAGATTTACCACTACCACTTTCACCAACCAAACCAAATGTTTCACCTTTGTAAATATGAAAACTAATATCATCAACAGCCTTTACAAATTTCTTGCGCCCTACTTTAAAGTATTGCTTTAAATTTTTAACTTCTAATATCTTTTCCATTATTCACATACCTCCTCTTTCATCTTTTTTATTTTATTTTCTAAAAGAGTTGGCATTGAAACTTTTGGTGCATATTTATGACAAAGCCAAGTTGCTACAGAATGAGTAGACGAAATTTTAAACATCGGTGGACGTTTTAATAAATCAATCTCTAATGCGTACTCACTTCTTAGACTAAAAGCGTCCCCTTTAGGCTCTTCAATTAGATTTGGTGGAGATCCTGGTATCATGTATAAATCTCCCTCAGTTTCTAAATCCGGCATTGAAGCAAGTAAGCCCCATGTATATGGATGTTTTGGATCATAAAATATATCTTCAGCAGTACCTACTTCTACAATTGTCCCTGCATACATTACAGCCACACGATCTGATATATTGGCTACTACTCCTAGATCATGAGTAATAAAAATTACTGATAAATTTATTTTTTTAATTAAATCTTTTATAAGTTCAAGAATCTGTGCTTGAATTGTTACATCTAACGCCGTAGTTGGCTCATCACAAATTAAAACTTTTGGATTACAAGAAAGCGCAATTGCAATTACAATTCTCTGTCTCATTCCACCACTAAATTGATGCGGAAATTGCTTAAGTCTAATTTTAGGATTATCAATCCCAACAAGTTCAAGTAATTCTTCAGCACGAGCGTATGACTCACTTTTACTAATGTTTTCATGCTTTAAAATTGATTCAATAAGTTGTTTACCAATATTCATTGTTGGATCTAATGAAGTTAAAGGATCTTGAAAAATCATTGCAATTTCTTTACCTCTAATCTCTTGAAAATCCTTTTCTTTCATTCCAACAAGTTCTTTATCATAAAATTTAATTGAACCTCGAGTAATGGTTCCGTTATTAGCTAGTAAACCCATTACCGCTCTAGAAGAGACCGATTTACCACTTCCACTTTCACCAACAATTGAAAGTACTTCACCCTCATATAAATCAAAGTTTACTCCTCTAATTGCTCTAACAACTCCATTGTTTGTTCCAAATTCTATATTTAAGTCTCTTACTTTAATTATCTCTTTCATCCAATCACCTACTTATTCTTCATTCTTGGATCAAGAGCATCTCGTAATCCATTTGATAATAATTGTATAGACAACATCAAAAACGAAATAAATACAGATGGGAATATAATCATTCTTGGTAATGTTTGAATTGTTAAACGACCATCATTTATTAAAATCCCGATTGATGGAATAGGTGGTTGTACACCAAGCCCAATGAATGCAAGGAACGCTTCATAAAATATTGCCCCAGGTATCATAACAGTAAGTAGTACAACAATTTGTCCAATAATATTTGGGAATAAGTGTTTAGCAATTAAACGTAAATTTGATGAACCAAGTGTTCTTGAAGCAAGTACAAACTCTTGTCCTCTAAGTTTTAAAAACTGACTTCTAACTAATTGTGCAGTTCCTATCCAACCTGTAATTGCAAGAGAAATTAATATTGCTTTTAGTCCCGCTGAGAATATTAAACTAAGTAATGTAACCCACACTAATGTTGGTATGCTATATAATATTTCAGCAAAGCGCATCATAAACATATCAACCTTACTTCCACCAAAGAACCCTGCTATACCTCCCCAAATAATACCAATAGTGATATTAATTACAGTGGCAACTAATCCAACGAAAAGTGAAATTCTTCCACCATACCAAACTCGAGTCCAATAATCTCTACCTAGGTTATCAGTCCCAAAAAAGAAATACTTATTGTCCCCTTTTTCTTTAAGACCTAACGCTTTATAGTAATCAATTTCTACTTCATAAGACTTTCCAAGTACAGTTGATTTTTCATCAATTATATCATAATATTTTTCATCGTACTGTTTAAGTGATTCCTCATCTAACTGTGTTTCCACTATTCCATCAGCTATTCCAATTTTTTCAAGTAATGGCATTCTTGGTGGTAATTCTTTAACCTCTGCAATATCATACTCATCTTTTAATACTTGTTCATTATATGAATATCCTGATATTAATGGGAACACAACAGATCCAAATACTAATATTCCAAGTACTATCATAGAAATTATACTCGTTTTTTTAGAAACAAGACGTCTCCAAGCATCTTTAAAAAATCCGATTGCTTCTCCTTCAACGCGATCTATTTGAAATTCGTGATTATCTACAAATTCAAATAATGATTTATCTAACGTATCAATTTTATCAATACTGACAGGATCATTAAAATCAATTTGACTTTTATTATTTTTTGCCATGACTACCTCCTGCCAGTCTAATTCTAGGATCAATTAGACCATATGAAACATCAATTACTAGCATAACCACCATGTATAATACAGAATAAAATAAAGCTATTCCCATTATAACAAAGTAATCTAGTGTATTGATTGAATTAATTAATGCATTTGCTAGCCCTGGAACTCCAAAGAATCGTTCAACAAATGTAGACCCACCAAGTAGTGAAACCATCAGTGGTCCTATAACTGTAACAACTGGTATTAAAGCATTTCTAAAACCATGGCGTAAAATTATTTCCTTATTGTTTAACCCTTTAGATCTTGCAAGCAAAATGTAATCAGATTCAAGTACATCTACTAATTCTGAACGCATATATCTTAAAAGTGAAGCAATAAAGAAAAATGACAAAGCTATTACAGGTGCAATATATGAATGTAGCCTCTCAAAATAATTATCAGTATTAACATTCAACGTTATTGGAAATAAAGCACTCCCAAATTCGCTTTGTGTCCACATTAAAAATAATACTATGATCGTAGCAATTACAAACGATGGCAAAGATACTCCAAGTATTGCAACGATAGTTGCAATTGTATCAACAAATTTATCTTTATAAATCGCAGCTAAACTTCCTAAAAACAAACCAATAACTACTCCTACAATTGTTGTATACACAACAAGCTCTGAAGTGTATTTAAGTGGCGTTATTAAAATTTTTGTAACTGGAGTTCCTAAACGTTGAAAAGATTCCCCTAAGTCACCTGTCACAAAATTCTTTAAATATTGTAAATATTGCATGAACAACGGTTCATTTAACCCATATTTATTTTCTAATGCCAAAATTTGTGTTTCACTAAATTTAGGATTATTAAATGGTGAACCTGGTAAAAGTTGTAAAAGGAAAAATAAAACTGTAACTAATATAAGTAGCGTAAGCAATAATATCCCTATTCTTTTTAACACGTATTGTATCAAAGTAAACATTCCCTTCTTTTCTTAGTATATTAAGAAATAAGCATTACTATGCTTATTTCCTAATACTGAATTTATTACTTAATTATTTAATAGTTATTGCTGAGTAGTCGTAATCTCCACCAAATGGTAACAATTTATAATTTTCAAAATCTGGATTTACTCTAACAACACGTTGTCTTTGATATCCTGGAGCCATTGCTACTTGCTCTCCCATTAGAATTTCTTCTGCTCTAATTAAACTATCACGATCACCCTTTACAAGTAATTCATCATATTCTGCATTTGTAAACTTAATTTCATTGTAAGGACTTGTAGTTTCAAAGTTAGTTAACATTCCTTTAGCATTTGGATAGTCTGGAGACCAACCATAGAAGTTAATATCAAATTGTCCTGTTTTACCTAATTCAAGTTTATCTTGGAATGCTACTGGTTTAATGTTAACTGTTAATCCTTCCAAGTTTTTTTGCAACTCTTGTTGTACATATTCTGCAATTGATCTTGAACTTTCACTATCATAATTAAGAATTTCTAAAGTAAATGTATCTTTTCCTGTCTTCTTCTTAAACTCTTCCCAGCTCTTCTTTGCAGCTTCTACATCATACTGTAAATAACCATCTTTCTTACCAGTATCTGTTCTAAAATCTTTTTCTGTTTCCTCACTAACATCCAATCCTTGTGGTACCCAGTATGGTGAAGCAATCCCAGCTTTTAGAATTTGCTTTGTAATATAATTTGCATCATATGCTTGTGCTAGTGCTTTCCTACCTTCAACATTTTGTGCAAAGTATTTCATATCAGAATCTCTTGCAGGATCTAAATTAAGTACGAAATTGAAAATAGCCATTTCTTCAAATAACACTACATCATCTTCTTCAGCATATTTAGTAACTGTTTCTCCAGTTAATCCTACTGTATCAAGGTTTCCTTCTTCATACTCAGCAACAAGCGTATTTGGATCTGGACTTACAAATACACGAACATTTACTTCATCTAAATCAACATTCTTGTTATCCCAGTAAGTTTCATTTCTTGATAATTTAATATTAGTTGAAGCATCATATTCTGAAATGTAGAATGGTCCATTATAAAGGATACTCTTTTCATCTAAACCGTACTTATCATCTCCACCTAATTCTTCTACAAATTCAGCTGGTCTTGGTCCAAATGCATAGTGAGAAAAGATTGAAATTGAGTAATCTTCTGCTTTAGCTAGAGTAATTTCTAAAGTAGTATCATCAACAGCTGTAGCTTTTTCAACTTGTAAATACTTAGTTACATAAGCAGCATTTTGAGCAGAATACTCACCATTTTCATCTGTCTTCTTCATGAAATCAATAGTTGAAACAAAGTCATCTGCTGTTACAGCTCGAACTTCCTTACCTTCATTATCAACCCACATAGAATCATCTCTTAAGTTAAATGTCAACTTAAGTCCATCATCACTTACTTTCCAATCTTTAGCAACACCCGGCAATAATTCACCATCAGCATTGATTCTTACAAGTCTTTCAGTAGCGTTATACAATATATTACCACTTACAGCATCAGTAGCTTCATTTGAATCAAGTGTCTTACACTCAGATGTTTGGTAATGATTAAAAACTTTCTTTTCATTTGAATCCTTTTTACCACATCCAGTTAATACAAGCGTAACTAGAGATAAAACCGATAAAACTTTTAAAACATTTTTCATTTGTCTCCTCCTATTTTATTTATATATATATTAATTATATCTAAATTTAAGCATTTTGACAAGAAAAATAATAACTTTCAAATAAAATTTAGTAAAATTATATAATATAGTTTACAAAATTTATATAGAAAATATAGCCTTTTTTATTTGAATTAATCATTGATATCCAATAAATTTATATCCGATATGGAGTACCTTTTTAAATCTAAATACGTAACTCAGTCTATCTAATTAAATAAATCATAGTAATTATAATAGCTATCTATACAACAAAAATAGTATCCGTACTTTGATATATAAATACAATATTTTTACATCTCTTTCATATATATATTAAAAATTATTATTAATCATAATGTAATGTAGGACAAAAGATTGTGGAATATTGTTAAAGAGTTCATTTAAATCTAGAACAAATGACAAAACTAAAATCTTGTATAATTTTTACCATTTTGTTATAATAGTATTATATTTAGGGAGGTTTGGTATATGTATCAATATGTTATAAGTGAAATTAAAAAAAAACAGGCGATTACAATACTGTTACTGTTCCCTTTATCAGTCCTATTATTTTTAATAGCAGACTTTTACTTTCTTCCAGTTCTTTATTTACTTAGTATTTTTTGTACAATCTCAACAATTGTTCTTTATCTAAAATTTAGAAAATACCTTTTTTATATTTTAAAACAAAATCGACAACTAGTAGCTGAAGTGAAAATTACTAACAATTTTAATTTTTTGAAATTTGAAAAGAACACTTTACCAATGAAAACCATTATAATGCCCATTAATACAGTAAGTAAATTCACAGTCCAAAGTAATCTTGGTAAATCTTATTTAATTTCATACACTCCACAAAATCAAGTAGAATTGGTTGAAGTAAAAATAGATGATAATAATGCCTATTTAAAATTAATAACTGATAATGATATGGAAAAGAGGTGAAAAAATGAAAATATTTGATGCTCACGGTGACTTATTCACTCACTTTTTTAGTGGGCAAAAACTCAAAGAGACAGCTATATTTAAAAATCATCATTACGATAATTTTAAAAATGGTAACGTTGGATTTGGAGTGTTTAATTTTTGGATCGAGGATTCAAAAAATAAGACAACTCAAGATATCGTGGATATGTTCTCATACGCAATAAAAGAAGTAATCCAAAATAAATATCTAAAACCTGTTTATAAATTCTCAGATTTTGATTTAAGTGACAATCGAGTTCAATTTCTAATTGGTTTAGAAGGAATTGATTATTTAAATTCTGCAAATGACTTATATATGATGTATCAATTTGGTGTAAGGCTGGTCTCTTTAACATGGAATGGAGGTAATAAATTTGCTTCTAGTAACACGTGTGAAATTGATAACGGGCTCAGTAAAGAGGGCATTGAAGCTATAAAGGTCATGAATAATCTTGGAGTAATTAATGATATTAGTCATTTAAGTGATAAAAGTGCAATGCAAATTTTAGAGTTAAGTTCTAAACCTGTCGTTGCAAGCCACTCAAACGTTAGGAATATTGTTAATCACCCTAGAAATTTAACTGATGAATTAATTAAGAAAGTTGCAAAAACTAATGGTGTTATAGGCTTGAATAGTTTTGTGAAATTCATTGCTGATGACAAAGATAACTATAATATTGAGCACATGATAAGTCACATGAACTATATTAAAGATCTTGTTGGAGTAGACCATATTTGTTTTGGATTTGATTTTATGGATTATCTTACTCCATATAGTCCATTTGTTGAAGACATTGTATATATTGAGAATTTTAAAAATCATGGCGATATGAATAATTTAATAAATGCAATGGTTTCAAATGGTTATACTCAAGATGAAATAGAAAAAATAGCATATAAAAACTTTTTTAGAGTTATTAAAGAAGTATTATAAGGAGGAATTATGTTTGGATTATGGGAAAATACACTTGTATCACCTGATAACACAAGTGTCATGCTCGCAATTATTACAACCATTGCAGCAATTAGTATTATTTTAGAACAAAAATATGAATGGGCAAGTAAAGTTACTGGAGCAGTTATAGCTTTACTTGGAGCAATGATTTTATCAAACCTTAAAGTCATTCCAATTGGTAGTGGAGCCGAGAATATGGTTTGGGGATATGTTGTGCCACTTGCAATACCAATGTTACTTTTTAGAGCTAATATTGTAAAAATTTGGAAAGAAAGCGGTAAATTACTTATAATATATTTGATTAGTGCAGTAGGAACACTAATTGGAGGAATTGTTGCAGTCCTAGTGCTTGGAAACTTGCTTACACAAAACGCTGTTGTTGGTGATAATGTGGAAGGCCTTGTTGCAATGATGTCTGGGTCTTATACTGGAGGAAGTGTAAACTTTGCAGCAATGGCTGACTCATATAATGTAACAGGTACCGCACTTGCTAGTGCAGCTGTAGTAGCAGATAACTTATTAATGGTCTTATACTTCTTTGTATTAATATCATTTGCTTCGTTTCCACTAATGCGAAAAATATTTAAGCATCCACACATTGATGAAGTAGAATCAGGAACATCAAAAAAAGCGGGACAAACTCAAGCAGCAAGTTTTTGGGGAAGAAAAGAAGTTTCACTTAAAGACATCGCATTAGTATTTGCTATAGCCTTTTCAATAGTTGCATTCTCACAGACAATTTCTGATTTAATTAGTGCAAATATTGTATCTGATAATATTATTATTAAAATTGTATTTGAATTTTTAGGAAACAAATATTTGATCATCACTACTTTTACATTACTTGTAGCTACAATATTTTCTAAACAATTTGAAAATATTCGTGGTTCAAATGAAATAGGAACGTTTTTAATATATACATTCTTTGTAGTTATTGGAATCCCAGCATCTATTCCTGAAATTATTAACAATGCTCCTATCTTATTAGTCTTTGCATTTATTATGGTTGCATTCAATATGTTAATTACGTTTATATGTGCTAAATTGTTTAAATTTACACTTGAAGAAAGTATTCTAGCTTCAAATGCAAATATAGGCGGACCGACTACCGCTGCAGCAATTGCCATATCAAAAGGTTGGACATCACTTATTGCACCAGTAATGTTAGTCGGTACACTTGGTTATGTTCTTGGAAATTATGTTGGATTAATTGTTGGAAATATTGCAAAAATTCTTGGATATTAAAAGTAAAATACTATATTAGAACGTTACTTATAAGAAAATTTTAATTAACTAGCAACATTATCATTTTGTTTGATACTATTGCTAGTTTTTTCTTTGCCTTTAAAACTTTTAATTATGATAATTGCCCAATTCCAAAGTTATAATGAATCTCTACTTTTTGTATCTTTTGCCATCTGCTTTTTTCTAAACTATTTTTATCAAGCAAAACATTTTTTATTGATACAGTTATTTCTAATGAGCCTTATTATTAAGAGATTTAAACCAATTTCAACAAGATCCATTACAATAAATAGCAAACCTACAAATCGTCTAGATACAAATGTAATACAACCTTATGCTTTGCTTACTTAACTATAAACACAGTTGCCATCATAAAAATATGGCTAAATGTTAAATTCTACATTACTATTACATACACATAATATTGTCACCATTTTTCTTAGTTCACCTTCAAAATCATTTCTGGATATAAAAACGGTTTGCCTCCAGTTATACCTATATTAACAATTTCTTCACATTCTTTAATATTTTCGAGTATTATATTTAAATCTTCATTTGAAAGAGTGAGACCTTTTTTTCACCACGTCATCGCAGCACATTTTGCATTACAATTTTCTGTAATTAATAAAGCTACACTTTTATATTTATAAACCATTTTTCCACCATCTTTTTCTTAACAATATAATCATAACTAACAGCATCCAACAACAAACTATTTTCAAAAATGTCTTTACTAAAATTTCTATGATGCTTTTTGAGAATTCATTACCAGCATCATAAAAAGCGAACCACTTCAAGGAATCATATGATGCACTTATGATTATACCTCCTATCCAAAACGCTACATTTGTACAAAGAGCTACTATCATACTTGGCATTATGTAATTAAAAAACATACTGAAGTCACTAAAAATAATACATGTTATAGCAACACACATTATCATCCATAGCAAACACCCAAAAAAATTAATGCATAGCTTAACCAAATAATATTTTATTGATACCATATCACATAAGTTATAAAAAGCAATATTTTTTTCTTTATAATCTGTACTAATTGAATAAATTGCTACTATTGACAAAATTAACGGTCCAAACTGTATTACAGATGTATAAATACTTGAAAGTATCTGTTCAATTATTATATTATCAATGTTATCAAAAATTGTCATCATTATATACGATAATAAAAAAATTGAAGAATTTAAAATGCCGTAAAAAATGAAATTTCTATTTCTTAAACTTCTAATAAATTCTAATCTAATCATTTTAGTTCACCTCACAGTATAAGCTAATAAGTTCTTCTTTTGTATCCACAGGCTTTATATTATTATCAACAATATAATAATAGTTTCCCTGCATATTATTAACATCTGATAAATTATGTGTAATATCTCTTTCTATAATATATTTATTCAAAAATTTATATAACTGATAGGAACTATCTCTATCCAATCCTATGGTAAATTCATTTAGAAATATACATTGAGGCTGAGGTGCAAAAAATGCAAGTATTTTAATCTTTTGTTTCTGCCTATCACTTCAATTTTTTATTCTAAGATTTTTATTGATTTCTTCTATATTAAGTAACTTGTATAAATCATCAATGTGCCTTTTCTCATAAGATTTATACAAGTACGATAAAATATCTACGACTTTAAATGTTTGAGGAACATTAGTATAGCTGCCGATAACAGTATTTTTTCACTATAATTAATTTGTCCATCATATTTCAACAAACCATAGCAAGATTTTGCAAGAGGTAATTTACTTACTCCATTTGAACCTAATAAATGATTGATTTTACCTGAATTAAATTGTATATTTGAATTTTTGAATAGTACTTTTTCCTTATGCTTTAAGCTAAATTTAACAAATGATATTATAGCCTTTATCATCTCCTTCAATTTTAATCGTAAAAATCCTTTGTAAAAAGATTAAATACTAACATTTATAACTCTTAGACTCTACAATTCCTACCATGAACTTAAAATATTTTTTAGACTTTTTTTATTAAAGATTTCCCAATTTCTTTCTTTTCTGTGTCATTTTTCACTTTAAAGTCATTTATCTTTAATTCTTTCATAAACGACTGTCTCCTTTCATTCTAAATTTATTTATACATTTTTAATAACAAACAAACATTAAATAATATATATTTTTTCTCAAGTTTTAACAATACGCTTGACAATTTTACATGAGCAATAAAGAGTGATTTGTCCAACTTTTCAAAGTAAATTTCACGTTAATTAAGTATGTTAGACAACTTAAACTTTAAAGTAAATACAAAATTATTCAACATATAACCATCATCTTGATTTACAATGTAACAATCTGTAAAAACAATATTTCTAATCACAAACCTACATGGATTATTTAGTTTATAAACTACACCACTATCTGTGCAAGTTATTTTAACAATATTTCTTTTGCAATATCAGTACGTGTCATCTGTCATTTACTTTTTAGTGTTGTTTACTAAATTTTATACATATTATATATATAATATGTTAACACTTTTATTAAATTATTTTTATCCTCAAGTTGACCATTAGAAAACAGGTGTATTAAGGCATTTTTTGCATATTCAAAGTTATTATACATCGTTGTTAATGATGTAAACTTTATTGCTATCAATGATAGTGTTGATAGTGCTTTTGGTGACAATGAATTTAGACTATTTAGAAGCATTATCAATAAATGGTATGCAAGAGATACCAGTAAAAAGATAAAAGCAAATGGAAAGAAAACACAAAAAGTAGAAATACATTATAACTTTGGAATTTGACAATCATTAGATTTAGACATTACAAACCCAATGAAAAAATCCAGCAACTCTATCAATCAATTCGATGCTGTTGCTAGTTAATTCAAAACTTCCTTATGGAAAACTACCTTTTAAAGAGGTTTTTATACAGTATATTTTCGATAATTACTGAGTTCAAAGGCAAGCATAATGTTACTATAACTTCCATAAACCAAAATCATGTCATTTACAATTAAACTTTCTTCTTTACTAACATAGCTTATCGTTTCCTTTCCACGCTCAATTGCCAGTATTTGAATCTCAAACTTATTACTAATATCAATTTCTTCCATAGTTTTTTTTTCAAAAGTTTTAGGTAGATTAGCTATCATAACTTTAGCAACAATTTTATCATTTAAAGTTTCTAATACCGTTAAATAATTGTGGTCACTTCCGTATAATAATTTAGCACCAAAACGATGGATTTTAGGATCAATTTTCTTCCTGATCTTTTTATTGTTAACAAGCAAAATAAATAATATAGTTACCGTTAACGCTATTAAATACTCATACCAATTATTTTCAGTGTTTATAGAAGAAACAAGCATAGAAACAATTGTTACTGATGCACAATATCCAAATACAATAAGAATTTGAGCATACCTTCTTCTAGTAGAGTCTAACATAATAACTTCACTCTCTCTAGTTGTAAAACCAGTGCTTGTCAACATTGAAATTACTTGAAATTTGCTCTTTTTATGCGATAAACCTGTTAACATAAACACAATTGTAAATATTTCTACAACTAAAGTGAATATAGCTATAAAAACAGTTAGAATCCAAAGCATCAAACCATCTCCTTTAATTTATTATACCACATAAAATAAAAAAACTGTCATTCCCTTTAACAATGACAGTTAATTATAATTAGATAATTCCTAGTTCTTTTCCTACCTTTTCAAATGCTTCTACAGCAACATCAAGATGTTCTTTTTCATGTGTAGCACTAATCATACAGCGTAGTCTTCCAGTTCCCATTGGTACTGTTGGGAAAACTATCCCTGAAACAAATACACCTTCTTTTAATAATGATGCAGAAAATTCCATTGTCTTAGCTTCATCACCAATAATTACAGGAGTAATTGGAGTTTCACTATGCCCAGTATTAAAACCTAATTTTGACAACTTTTCTTTGAAATACTTAGCATTACTCCATAACTTATCAGTATATTCAGTAGTACTTGATAAAATATTAAACGCCTCAATACAAGCAGCTGCAGACGCTGGTGTTAGTGCTGTTGAAAATAGAGCTGGTCTTCCACGATGTAATAGCCACTCTCTCATCGTATTATTACCTGCTACGTAACCACCGATAACTCCTATTCCTTTTGAAAGTGTACCAATAATAAAATCAACTCTACCATGTAAATGAAAATGATCAACAGTTCCTCTACCACTTTCACCAAGTACTCCACTTCCATGAGCATCATCTACATATGTCATACAACCATATTTCTCAGCAATGTCAACAATTTCTGGTAATTTTGCCAAATCACCATCCATGCTAAACACTCCATCTGTTATAATTAACACATTATTATAATCATCTCTTCTTGTTTTTAAAATATCTTCCAAATGACTCATATCGCTGTGTTTAAATACTGCTTTGTCTGCCTTTGAAAGCTTTATACCATCAATAATAGAAGCATGATTTAATTCATCAGATAAAATCAAATCCCCCTTATCTACAATCGCTTGAATAGCACCCATATTACAATTTAATCCTGACTGAAACGCCATTGCAGCTTCTTCTTTTTTAAACTTTGCAATAGTTTCATCTAATTTTTCATGTAAATCCATATTCCCAACTATAGTTCTTACCGCTCCTGCTCCAACACCATATTTTTTTGTTGCCTCTATTGCAGCTTCAACCATTTTAGGATGATTAGCAAATCCTAAGTAATTATTAGCTGAAAGATTAATCACTTCTTTACCATCAAACTTAACAGTAGCTTCACACGCTTTTTCATTAACTGGTAGTTTTCTATACACACCATCTTTTTTCAATTGTTCAATTTTTACTTTAATAGAATCTAAATCATGAATGTTTGTCATTGTTTGACCTCCTTAAAATATCTTAATTCAATTATATACTAACTTTTATAAATAATCAATTGTTAAGCAGTTAACAATTACAAATTAATTTCTAACATTACTGGGCAATGATCACTTCC
>JBKEDG010000018.1:0-14224 GCA_047975285.1 Bacilli bacterium
CATTGTAAACCCATTAATATTATATACTATATTTGTAGAAAATAATATTTCTACACAAACTAAAATTATATTCCCCCTATATTATTAGTTAAGCTAACAGCCTTTACTGGCTGTTAGCTTTTATTGTTTCAGACACATTGTAAACCCATTAATATTATATACTATATTTGTAGAAAATAATATTTCTACACAAACTAAAATTATATTCCCCCTATATTATTAGTTAAGCTAACAGCCTTTACTGGCTGTTTTCTTTTTATAAATTAAAACAAAATATAATACAAATAATTCTACAATGTCATAATTATAAAAAAACTCCCGATAACCGATCGAGAGCAAAGTTTATTGCTTATTTAATTAATTATCAATTCAAAAGTATGAACACTTTATTATTTAGTCATTAGTTCACTAAGAAGTTTAGAAAATTCTACTGGGTCTTCTAATGGTAATCCTTCTAGTAATAATGCTTGATTATAAAGTAATTTTGAATACTTATTGATTTCTTCTTTATCTAACTTTTGCAACTTACTAAAAATTTCGTGATCTGGGTTAATTTCAAGTATTTTAGTTGCTTTGACATCATTTGAATTTGGCATTGCACTAAGAACTTTTTCCATTTCAAAAGATAAGCCTTCTCCACTCACTAAACAAACAGGATGTGAAACCAGTCTTGTAGATAATTTTACCTCAGAAACATTATCATTTAATGCTTTTTGGATATTTTCAAGCAAATCTTCATGAGTAGTTTTTAAATCATTTATTTTTTCATCTTCAACATCATCAATATTTAAGTCACCTTGAGTTATTGATTTAAATGTTTTCTCTTGGTAATTCATTAATATCTGAGCTAAAAATTCATCTATTTCTTCAGTAAAATATAATACTTCATATTTATTTTGGATTTTTTCTAGTTGCGGAATGTTTTTAATTTTCCCTACTGTCTTTCCAGATGCAAAATAAATATCTTTTTGGTCTTCATCCATTCTTTCAACATATTCTTTTAAAGTAGTATATCCATCCGCATTAGATGATTTGAATAACAGCAGATCTTGTACTTTCTCTTTATTCATCCCAAAATCAGAGTAACACCCGTATTTTAATTGTAATCCGAAATTCTCAAAGAACTTTTCGTATTCTTCACGATCATTTTTTAACATCTTTTCTAATTCACTTTTTATCTTACTCTCAATATTTTTAGAAATTAGTTTTAACTTATGATTATTTTGAAGTAATTCTCTAGAGATATTTAAGTTGATATCATCTGTATCTACAAGTCCTTTAACGAATTTAAAGTACTCAGGAATTAACTCTTTGTACTCATCCATTATAAATACACCCTTAGAATATAATTTAAAACTAGTTTTTGAATTTTGTTGATAAAAGTCAAATGGTACGCTAGATGGTATATAGATTATTGCATTAAATGATGTAGTCCCTTCAGCATTTGTATGAATAACTTTTTGTGGATCACTATAATCGTGAAATTGAGTTTTATAAAATTCGTTATACTCTTCCTTACTAATTTCACTTTTTCTCTTTTTCCATAGTGGCACCATTGAGTTTAACACTTCGTTAACTATTGTAGTAGTTTCCTCTTCGGTTTTTTCTACATCCATAGTAATAGGATATCTAACATAATTTGAATATTTTTTTACAAGTTCTTTTAGTTTGAACTCTTCTAAATATTCATCATAATTTTCTTCTTCGGTATTTTCACGTAAATACATGTTGATAGTAGTACCATTGTTCTCACGTTTAGAAGAAGTTATTGTATAACCATCATCTCCACTACTTTCCCATTTAAACGCCTCTCCATCATATGATTTAGAAATAACTTCTAACTTGCTAGAAACCATAAATGCAGAATAAAATCCGACTCCAAATTGTCCAATTATATCAATCTCTTCGTTTTCATCAACTGACTCTTTAAAATCAAGTGACCCACTTTTTGCAATAGTTCCTAAATTTGATTCTAATTCACTTTTTGTCATTCCAATTCCATTATCACTAATTGTTAAAATACGATTATCTTTATCTACACTTATTTCAATCTTCAAGTCCTCTTTATTAACTTTAATACTGCTATCACTTAAAGAATTAAAATGTAATTTATCAATTGCGTCACTACTATTTGAAATTAACTCTCTTAAAAATATTTCTTTATGAGTATAAATTGAATGAATCATTAAGTCTAACAACTTCTTTGATTCTGCTTTAAATTGTTTTTTTGCCATAATTTCCTCCAATTAGCAATCTATTATCTTGATTGCTAATTATATTATAAAGTATATGTTTTTAAAAATCAATAGTTATCGTTTAAATCTGTAAATTTTTATAACGTATTTAGCTAAAGCTGTTTGTCTAAAGATACGTTTTGGCTGTTTAATAAGACGATACAGCCATTCCAAATTAATTTTTTGAATAATGACAGGTGCTCTTTTAACATTACCACTAAGAACATCAAAACTTCCACCAACACCCATTAATAACTTTACATTTTCAAGTTTATACTGATTTTCATAAATCCAATATTCCTGTTTAGGACATCCAAGCCCAACAAATAAAATTTCTGCCCTACTATCATTTATCTCATTAATAATTTTATTTTGATCTTTTTCGTAGCCATCAACTGTCCCCACAATTAAACTATTGTATTTCTTATTTAACAATTCTTTTACTTGTTCTGCCACTTTTGGTTTTGCTCCATATAAAAACACTTTTTTATTAGCATAGTTTTTGATAATTTCAGTCATCAAGTCTATACCTGTAATTCTATCAATGTTTTTTTTATAAATTTTCTTAACTGCAAAAACAATTCCTGCACCATCAGCAATTCTAAAATCTGAATTATTAATAAAATCTCTTAATATTTTATCACTTTCACATTTAAGTGTAATTTCTGGATTTACAGAACTGATAATAACTCTAGAATTTGACTCATTTAATTTTTTTATTATTTCTTGATAAGTTAGTTCATCTACACTAACATCAAGAATTTTATATTGTTTCATGATTACCTCCAAAATTTAGATTTAATAGCCTATAAACATACCTTGATATATCATTTATATTTAAATTTTTATAAATAACCCCCCCCGATTTTGTTTATCAGTTGAATTTTTCCTTAATATATTATATAATACATTATATAAAACATTATAAAAAGAGGAGGAATTGGATGGGAAAAAAAGCGGACTTAAACGCTTTCCATATGGAAAAGATTGCACAAACAGCTATCAAATTATTTAGTGAAAATGGAGTTGATGCTACGTCAATGGATGATATTGCCAAGGCAGCAGATTATAGTAAAACTACAATCTATGTATATTATAAAAGTAAGAAACATCTTCATTTGACAATTACATTAAAAGCAATTCAGCTTTTACTAGATTATGTTAAAGATGGGGCTGCTGTAAAAGGAGATGCAATAATTAAAAGTATTGCAATTTGTACAAAATTCCGTTATTACAGTGAAAAACACCCCCACTATTACAACTGGATTTATCAAATACTTTCATCTGATTTGGATACGCGAGAAGAAGATTCACTAGTGAAATCAATCTTTGATGTTGGAGAAGAGATTTATGAAGTAATTGGGGAAGTTATTCAAACTGGGAAACAACAGCAACTATTTAAGGAAGATCTTCAAGTTGTTGCTACAACATTATTATACAGTTCTATTCTATTTAATGCAATTGAACTTGCAAATGTCAAAGCAAAGTACATTAATGAGAGCACTCATATGAACATAGACGATTTCCTAGCATTCACTTTTAATATCATTATAAGTGCGATAGTTAAACCATCTATAGATCTCAGTGTTTATTCAAAGGAAAAGGGTTACTATATTTAAACCCTTTTTTTTTTGCAATAATTTAACTATTAACTAGATAATATTTATCAATTTTTTTTTTAGTGCTTCTTCGTCGCCTTTAATATAGATAGGAATCCCATACCAAACTCTAATTACAACATCTGCCTTACTACATAAGAATTGGTAAACTCTACCAAGTTCATCCCGCTTAGATCTTAGCGATGACTCTAATGGAACTATTCCAAGTCCAATTTCTTCAACAATAATTATTTTATTACTTAGTTCATTTAGATTATCCATAGTATAAGTTAAAAAACTTTGATGCTTATCTATCAATAAATGATAGTTATTAATAATGCCGTTTTTTGTATAATTTTCAATAAAACTTAGTTTGCCATGACATCTGCCACCAATAATAACTACCATAACATTAACCCTAACATCGCAAGTAACATTACTAATTCGCTAGTTTCAATAAAGGCTCCCAAGATATCTCCCGTTATGCCATTAAAGTTTTTGTACATAAATTTTAAGTAGACTAAGCAATATAACATGCATGCTACAACGATTATTATTAAATCTATATCTGTAACATAACCAAAAGTTATTACTACTAGTAATTGAATAGCAATAACATAATTAAACCATTTCTTAACAGTATATTTATACATATTCGCAAGTCCATTATCACTTGCAAATCTCGCTGATGAAATTAATATTCCTGCAAAACTTCTCGAAATAATTGGAATCAAAATTATTGAATATCCTAAATAATCATTTAGAATTAATTCATTTAAAACTGCGACTTTCAGTATAAAGAATAGTATTGCATAAATACAAGCAAATGCACCAATAGTACTAGTATGCATTATTTCAAGACGACGTTCTAAATCTCTTCTTGAGTAATGAGAATCAACAGTATCCAAAAGCCCATCAAGATGTAATCCACCCGTTATAAATGCAAAATATATCGTAATAGTAATTGCTTTTAAAAATGGTGAAATTTCAACTAAATTTAAAACTGTATATACACCATATCCAATTGATCCTATTAACAACCCAACAAATGGTAATAATATCGGTAGATATCTATAATTATTTTGCTTAAATTCAACATTAGGCATTTTAATACTAGTAAAAAAACTTATTGCTAAAAATATATTTTTCATAATACCTACTTTCTTTTAATAGCAATTCCATAACTCATTTCATACACTTCTTGTGAAATTCCTATAATAATACTTGAAATCCTTACTACTGCTTCATAGTAATCATTTACACTCTTATCATAACTAATATCATCTCCATATAAATCATTACTAACAATAATAAGCTTCCTAACCTTATTATTTATAGTCATAATATCTGCTCTTACCTTAGAAACAACTTCATTTGTAGTTAAGTTATTATCAAACATTTCATTAGCTACTAGTGTTGTTAAACACTCCAGTAGAACAATGTCATTTGCTTTTAAAATATTATAAATTTCACTAAGATTACTAGTTGCTTCAATAGTCCTAAACCCTTTATTCCTTCGATCTTCTTGATGCTTTCTTATTCTTAAGTCCATCTCATCATCATAATTTTTAGCAGTTGCAATATAAATGTAATCTCCATCACAATTTAGAACTAATTCTTCAGCAAAAGAACTTTTCCCACTTCTTACTCCACCACTAACAAAAATCATTTATAACCTCAATCTTTGTAAATTGATCATAGCTACTAATTATTTCTTCTTCATTAGTATAGCCAATAATTATGGCAGTAGATGGTCCAGCTGAGGTGTCAAGATCAAGACTACACGTCTTAATTTTAATACCTAGATTATTCTCAAATTCTTGTCTTATACCTTGGGAACCAACCGGTAAAATATATTTGATATTATTATCGTTAGCAATCTTACAAAATTCTGCTAAAGAAACTATATTAGATTTTAAAACTTGACTTCCAACTACAGGATTTCCAATCACTCCGTAACTAAGCTTTGTTTTATCAATATCTTTTAAATTAGAATTATTTCCAATTAATGTAATACTAATTGCACTTTGTTTCATTGCAAAATTAGTTTCAGTAGTTGAAATAAGTGGAATATCAATTTTTACCTCGTAAAACGCTTTTTTTACCCCTTGAATATACTCATCGTAATATTTAGGATTAAATATAGCCAAAGAACTAGCAATTGGAGTAGACCAAACACTCATCAATTCCATTAACACAGTCCTTGCAGCAAAGTAGCCTACTTCAAATGGACTAGCATTTACTTCATCAAATTTTTCATGTCCAACACTTCCAATATTTTCAATTACTACAACTATATTATTAGTTTCTATATAATCTCTCAAATTATCACCTAAATCTTTTTTACCTCTCCATTTTCTATAACATATCCTCTTCCATAATCAACACTAATTTCAAAAAAATTCTTATTTGTAAAATGCTCTACCAAAGCCCTAATTACTCCAGCATGACAAACAATAACTACACATTCATAGTTCATCTTTAAAATATTCTCATATGCACCTAGAACTATTTTTTTAAATTCTTGACTTGATTGACCATTACTAATCTTATAATTATCAATATCTTCTAGCCAAAGTTGATACTCTAAATCTTCTTTTAACTGTTCGTATGTAAACCCTTCAAATCTACCAAAATTGAATTCCTTAAAATCATCTATAATATAATCATGGTTCTTAAATAAAATTTTACTTGTCTGAATACATCTTTTTAATGGAGAACTTATTATTACATCATATTTAAATTTGTATGAAATTTTTTTTAATTCTAAAACTCCATTCTTACTAAGATTAACGTCACTTACCCCTAAATATTTACCTACTTCATTGTAATATGTTTTCCCATGTCTAATTAAATATATTTTCACTTTATCACCATCTAGTGTTATCATACCATTTTTTTTAATAAAAGCCAATTACGTTAAAACAATTAGTTTAGTTTTTTAGAAAGTTCCCCTCCAAATAATGGAATAAGAGCAAACGCACTTGCTAATACAAAATGCCCTAAAGATAATGCTTGCATTCCAAATGCATTATTTACATAAGGTACATAAACTGCTATAAGTAAGAATGTTAAAGAAAATAGCACTGTTTTATTTAGATATGAATTTTCAAAAACTTTTAATTTGAATAACGAGATTGTTTCAGAACGTGTTGAATAAGCTCTAAGTAATTCTCCTAAAACCAGTGTAACAAAGCAGAATGTTTTTGCAACATCTGGATCAATATAATAATATGCAATCATAAAAGAACCAAGCGCACCAATTGTTAAACTAATACTTTGAAAAACTATTCTTTTTATCATTCCCTTATCAACAAGATTTTCATTTGGATCTCTTGGAGGTTTATCCATCACATCAGATTCTTTTTTTTCTAGGCCCAACGCAAAAGATGGAAATGTGTCTGTTACAATATTTATACTGATTAATTGAATAGCACCTAGAGGAATTGGCAGTCCAATTAATGTTGCAATAAAAATAATCATAATTTCTCCAATATTACAAGAAAGGAGATACGCTACAACCTTTCTAATATTATTGTAAATATTTCTTCCTTCTTCTACTGCTTTTACAATGCTAGAAAAGTTGTCATCAGTTAAAATCATATCTGCCGCTTCTTTTGAAACATCCGTACCTGTTATTCCCATAGCAATTCCAATATCTGCTTGTTTTAGTGACGGAGCATCATTCACACCATCACCAGTCATTGCTACAACATTATCATTTAGCTTAATCATTTTAACAAGTCTAACTTTATGTTCTGGAGACACACGAGCATATACATTTTTTTGTTTAACAACTTCACTAAGTTCTTCATCGTTCAATGCATCAATCTCACTACCGTCAATTACCTCTTCAAAATCGATAGCAATACCTAGTTTTTTTGCAATTGCAAATGCTGTAAGTTTATGATCTCCAGTAATCATTTTAACCCCAACATTAGCTTTTTTACAAAGATTTATTGCATTTTTCACTTCTTCTCTTGGAGGGTCTATCATTCCAACTAGCCCAACAAATACTAGATCTGTCTCTTCTAACTTGTGACTTGAAAAAGTATTATACGCAAGCCCTAAACATCGTAGTGCATCGGTTGCAAATTTATGATTGCACTCTTCAATAATTTTCAAATCATCACTTGTGATTTTTCTAACATTACCGTTATCATTTATATACTTACAACGTTTTAGAAGTTCATCAAAAGCTCCTTTTGTATACATCAAAAGTTCTTCATTTTTAGTATGTAGAGTTGACATCAATTTTCGATTTGAATCAAATGGAATTTCATCAATTCTTGGTAAATCCAAATTTACTTTTTCACTATTTATCCCATATTTTAGGCCCAAACTTATTAGTGCACCTTCAGTTGGATCGCCTATCATTTTATTATCATCAATGATAGCATCATTACAAAGTACTAAGCCTTCAATTAGTATTTTTAAATTAGTGTTTAAATTGTTAATTTTTAAATCTCTTATTTCATGAATCTTCTTACCATCAAAAATACTAACCACACTCATTTTATTTTGCGTTAACGTTCCTGTTTTATCGCTACAAATAACAGTTGCACTACCAAGAGTTTCAACAGCACCCAATGTTTTAATGATTGCATTTGACTTAACTAGCTTTTGCATCCCAATTGCGAGAATTACTGTTACTACTATAGTTAATCCCGATGGTATTGCCGCAACAGCAAGTGATACAGAAATCATAAATATTTCAAATAATTCAATTCCTCTAAGTAGACCGATTAGAAATATTGATAAACAAACTGCAAAGCAAATAATCCCAAGTTTCTTACCAAGCCCATCAAGTTTTCTTTGTAGTGGCGTAAGTTCAGTTTCAACGTTTATTAGCATCCTTGCTATTTTACCTATTTCGCTATCCATTCCAACAGCAACAACAATTCCTTTTGCTCTTCCATTCGTAACAACGCTATCCATAAATGCCATATTAGTCATATCAGCAATTTGTATATTGTCTTCATTAATAACCTTACTCGATTTTTCACTAGGAAGCGACTCGCCTGTTAGCGTTGATTCATTAATCTTTAAATTTGTACTTGTTATTATTCTAAGATCTGCACAAACACAATCTCCAGCTTCAAGCACAACTATATCTCCAACAACTACATCTTTTGAAGAAACTTCGACAACCTTACTATTTCTAATAACTTTTGCAGTAGGCACAGATAAAGCTTTTAATGCTTTAAGAGCATCGCTTGCTTTTCTTTCTTGATAAACTCCAAGTACACTGTTTAAAATAATTATTACAAATATTGCAATTGCTTCTAATCTTTCACCAAGAAAAAATGAGACTACACCAGCAATAATCAAAATTACTAAAAGTACGTTTTTAAATTGGTCTAAAAACATTCTAAGTAGCGTAACTTCTTTTTTCCCTTCTAACTTGTTATATCCATTTTCACTAATTCGCTTTTCAACTTCTAAATCCAAAAGTCCATTACTTATATTCGTATTAAACTCGGCCGTTACTTCTTCAACTGACTTATTAAAATATCTACTCATTCTATACCTCACGTTTTCATAAAAATTATAGCACCATTGTTTGTTATTTGCAACATAATTTATTGATTTAGTTTTATAAAATAACATTTAAATTAAAGTTTATTTATACACTTAAAAAACGCAATTCTACATTAATTTTAATAGTTAAGATATATATAACAATTATAATAACGGTTGCAAAACAAATCTTATTTAACAAAAAGCACAAGAAATTTTTATTCTTGTACTTTTACATATTAATGTGTATTAACTACGATATGTTCACCCCATATTTCATACGTAGATTCCTACATTTTTTAACTTTATTGTTACCAAACTGTTTTGTTGTAAAAATCTGAAATACTTTACATTATTAAAATTAAAACTATTTTATTCCTTTTACTTTGATAAAAACTCTTTTATTTTATTAAAAGATTCCTCACTAATAATATGTTCAATTTTGCACGCATCTTTAATTGCATTTTCGCTTCCAACACCAATTTTCTCAAAAAATCGTGTTAATGTAACGTGACGATCATATATCATAGTTGCTAACTCTTTACCTTGCTTAGTCAAAACTATCCCCCCTAGGCCGTCAATACAAATATATGAATTTTCTCTTAGTAGTTTTAAAGCTCTACTAGTACTTGCTCTTGTAACACTCATCGCGTTGGAGACATCAACTGCACGTACACAATCTAGTTCATTTTTAAGTATAAGAATTGTTTCAAGGTACATTTCCCTTGACTCTTGATTTTTCATAAAACATCACCCTAATAATATGATAACAGATATATAATATTTATTCAATAAAATTGACGTTGTATATTCTTAATAAATCAAAATTAAAAATAAGAAGTATAATAATCAAAAAAAATGCATTTTACTAGACCTTTAACATTAAATAGTGATTTTTAATTAGAAATATTATAAATAGTCTTGATTATCTTGTTAGGCTGTGCTAACATAAAAACACAATCTGTTAGCATAGACTAATAAGATGTGAATAAAAGGAGAGTTATAATGAAAAAAATATTGAGCATGATTTTACTCACAACATTAATACTATTTACAGCATGTCAAAATAGTCCAAAAAGTACTAACTTTGAATTTGGTGAAGATTTGGTATTTGTTGAAAAAAATGGAAATTACAGTATTGATTTAGAAAAATCTTCAAATTTAGTGAAAAGTAAGTATGATAAGATTTCAAAAACATTGGATGATAAAGCAATTTTGGAAGATTTTGTAGCAGTTACCACTACTACTGCTAATATTCTAAACGAGGTTGGTATTATCCCAACTGGTGCTCCAAAAAGTCCTAGTTTGGATAAGAACATTGCGAGTTTACAATATGAATTAAAAGAAAACGGTGAAATTGATAAAACAAAAGTTTTAAATATCGGGTCTGCAATTTCTCCAAATATTGAGGCAATTATTGAATTAGATCCTAAAATTGTATTATACTCAGATGCAATGCCAAAAACTGGATTTGTTGAAAAACTTGAAGCAAGTGAAGTAAAAACAGGAGCGATAGGACAATCAGATTATATTGATATGTTTGTATTACTTCATAGAATTAACGAATTAACAGAATATGAAAATACGAAGTCAATGGACAAAATGAATGAAATGATTGCTGCATTGAAGGAAACAAAAGAGATTGTTTCAAAAGCAGAAGAAGGAAAAACTGTTGCTATTTTACAAGTTATTGAAGGCACTACAATGGTAAATAATAGTGAGACTGTATTAGGAAGTATTACAGAAACGTTAAAAATCAAAAATGTGTTTGCATCTAGTGAAAATGGAGAATTAAATAAAGAGCAATTACTATCATTAAATCCTGACTACATTATTTATTACAGTACTGGAATGGCAATGGACTCTATTGCAAACTTTGAAAAGGAATTAAATTCAGAAGATAGTATATATCGCGAATTAGATGCTGTTAAGAATAGTAACGCATTCCAAGTAGCATCAGAAGATTTTACATTTTTATCAAGTGTAGATTTTGATATTATTAAAATTATTAAATATCTAGCTGAAAAGTTCTATGAATAAAAAAAGCATTATTGCTTTTGGTATAGTTATTTGTTTAATAGTCATCATTAGTACATTAGCACTTACTGTTGGAGGCTCAACTATTGGACTTAAAGAAGCAGTAAATTTTTTAAAAGATTCAAGCGATATATCTAAAACTTCAAAAATTATAATTTTTGAAATACGTATACCACGGATTGTTGGTGGAATAATTGTAGGTGCAACGCTAGCAGTAAGTGGAACACTAATAAAAGCAGTAATGAAAAATCCACTTGCTGATACAGGACTACTAGGAATCCAATCTGGAGCAAGTTTAAGCGCCATGATAGTAATCTTAATTGTTCCAAAATTTATGCCAATTTTGCCAATCTTTGCATTTGCTGGGGGAATATTTGCATACATTATATTATCAATTTTAGCTTATAAAAATGGTATTCAACCATTACGATTAGTTCTAGCAGGTGTTGCAGTCAATGCTCTGTTTGGCTCATTTATAGGTATAATAAGCATCTATAATGCTGACAAGGTTCAAAATGCTTTGACTTGGTTAAATGGTTCTCTTGCAAGTATTACTGTAGATGATATGAAACTATTATTAATATATGGAACAGTTGCATTAATAATAGCAATGTTTACAATTCCAAAGTGTAATTTATTAGCATTAGATGATATGACAATCATCAATCTTGGTGAGAACCTTACACTTATTAGAATCATTATTGCAAGCATATCTGTACTACTATCTGCAATAAGTGTATCAATTGTAGGAGTAATAGGATTTGTCGGATTAATTATTCCACATATTGCTCGTATGATAGTTGGTAGCAACCATAAAACAATGTTGCCATTTTCAATGTTACTTGGAAGTTTATTTGTGTTAATGGCAGATACAATTCAAGTATACACATTTTCACCAATAGAAATGCCTGTTGGAATTGTTATTTCAATGGTAGGAGCTCCATTCTTCTTATTCTTACTTAGAAAACAAAAAATTTAGAGGTGATTAAATGATAAAAATAAAGAATCTATCTGTTTCTTATAGTAAAAGAAAAATTTTAAATGATATTAATATATCATTTTTAAAAGAAAAAATTACAACTATAATAGGTCCAAATGGTTGTGGTAAATCGACTCTCGTAAAAGCCATTGCTGGATTATTTGAATCAGAAAATCAAAAAATCATTATTGATGGTAAGCTACGTACTAAATATAAGCGCAAAGAATTTTCTAAAAAAGTAGCGTTTTTAATGCAATTTACCTCTGTCCCTAATGAAATAACAGTATATGATTTAGTAACATTTGGTCGTTTACCACACAAACGCAAATTCAAAGCACTAAGTAACGTAGACTACGAATATATTAATTGGGCACTTAATAAAACAAATACCTATCAATTTAAAAATAAATTAGTCTCGCAGTTATCTGGAGGAGAAAAGCAAAGAGTATTTTTAGCGTTAGCACTTGCTCAAAAAACAGAAATAATTATTTTAGATGAACCAACTAACCACTTAGATATGAAATATCAACATGAATTCCTAGAATTAATAAAGAAATTAAACACCGAAGAAAAAATTACTATTGTCTGCGTAATACCTGATGTAAATCAAGCTTATAAATACAGTGATAATGTAATTGTAATGAAACAAGGGAATATTGTTACACATGGAAGCCCTAAAAAATGTATTACTAAAGAAACAATTCACAATGTCTATGATGTAAATTGTATTATTGAAAAAATTGGACAACACCATAGTATTTGTATTGTATAAAAAGGAGAAATAAAATGAAAAAAATATTATTATATAGTACCAAAACTGGGAACACAAAAAAAATTGCTGATGTAATCGCTAAAGAAATAAATCCTGACTATTTTGGGGATGTCGCAGAGTTTGATGCACTTAACATTGATAGCGAAGATTTAATAATTATTGGTGGATGGATAGACAAAGGATTAATGAATAAAGAGGTCATGGATTTTATTACCAAGCTAAATAAAAAAAATGTTGCCTTCTATTTCACCCTAGGCGCTTATCCAAATAGTATGCATGCATTTGACTGTATTAACAACATAAAAAAATCATTCACTGCTAATGAAAATAATATCTTAGCTCATTATCACTGTCAAGGAGCAATTGATCCAAAGTTAATTGAGTGGATGAATAACCTTCCATCAGAACACTCTCACAGTCCAGATGAAAATAGAATTAATCGTTGGAATGATGCAAAATCACATCCTAATCAGGAAGACTTTAATTCTGCAAAAAACTTTGTATCTATCATTGAAAAAAAATTAGGGGAGCTAAATGTTTGATAGAAGATTTAAATCACACCACGATGCAGAACAGTTTTATAAAGATTTATTAACTAAAAGAATGTCATCTAAACAAGAACTATATGATGATTTAGAGCATCCAATAAAAGCGAGTAGAAATGCCATTTATATTCATATACCTTTTTGTGATAAAATTTGTTCTTTTTGCAATATGAACCGTACGTTATCAACTAATCCAAAAAACGATTACGTTGATAAACTTCTGATGCAAATCAAAGAATTAGGTAACAAAAACGCTTTTAATACAAGTTTAATTGAGGCTGTTTATTTTGGCGGAGGAACTCCAACAACTTTACTACCAAAGCATTTCAAAGAAATTATTATTGCATTGAGTTCCTCTTTTAAATTATCTAGCAACGTAGAAATAACTTGCGAAACTACACTTCATAATTTAAGTACAGATCATATTAAAATATTTAATGAGATTGGAATAAATAGAATTAGCATTGGTATTCAAACATTCCAAGATGAAGGAAGACATTTTTTTAATCGTTCATTTAATAAAAAAGAAGTAATTAAAA
>JBKEDG010000019.1:0-13641 GCA_047975285.1 Bacilli bacterium
ACTTATTTTTCCCACTTGATCGTTTAACTGCAGAAGCAGCTGCGCTTGAGGTTGGAAAAAACATGAATTTATCAAATGTTGAAGTAATTCACCGTGAAGTAATGCATCCTTCTGAGGGAACAAGAATTCAAATTAAAGGGACATTTAACCTTGACATTGATGTTACAAAGTTAGAAATTCCAAAAGAACCAGAAATTATGAGTTTTGAAGAATTATCTAAGGCAATTGAAGAAAAACCAATGCTTGTTGTTGCTGGTACAATTGGTGAGGATGAGCATAGTGTTGGAATAAGAGAAATCATCGATATTAAGCATGGTGGTATCGAAAAATTTGGTATTAAATATGAATATTTAGGTACAAGTGTTAGTATAGAAAAAATGATTGACGCTGCTATTGAATTAAATGCCAATGCAATCTTAGCATCAACAATAATTAGTCATGATGGAATGCATTATAAAAACATGCAAAAATTACATGATTTAGCTGTTGAAAAAGGTGTTAGAGACAAATTAATAATAGCTGCTGGTGGGACACAAGTTACTCCAGATATTGCTATAGATTCGGGAATGGACGCTGGATTTGGAAGGGGTTCAAAAGGTATCCATGTAGCTACATTCCTTGTAAAAAACCGTGAGGAAAGAAATTTATAAAAGGCTTTTCAAACAAAAAAATAGGAGGAGAAACAATGAAAAAAGAAAGAAGGCAATTTGAACCTATGCAATTATTTGGTATTTCTTTAATACCATTAGCAGCATTGTTTGTAATTTTAGGGTTTTCAATTATTAAGTGGGACCTTGACCCACACATTCCATTATTAATGTCTGCTTGTGTTGCGGCAGCTGTAGCATTATTCGTTCTTAGATATTCTTGGGATGAACTGCAAGAAGGTATTAGTGAGAGTATTGGTGTGGCACTACCTGCTTTACTAATTCTTATGGTAATTGGAATTGTTATTGGTGCTTGGATTATATCTGGTACAGTACCGGGATTGATTTATTATGGACTAGAAATTATTAATCCTAAGTATTTCTTAGTTTCAGGATTATTCTTATCTGCAATTATTTCAATTGCTACAGGAAGTTCTTGGACATCAGCAGGGACAATTGGTATTGCTTTAATTGGTATTGCTACTGCGCTTGATTATAATATTGGATGGACAGCAGGTGCGGTTGTTTCTGGAGCATACTTTGGGGATAAAATGTCACCGTTATCAGATACTACAAACTTAGCACCAGCAGTAGCAGGAACTGATATATTTAAACACATTCGTTCAATGATGTATACTACAATCCCTGCATTAGTAGTTGCAGCTATTGTTTATACTGTTGTTGGGTTTAAATTAGCAAAGAGTGGAGCTGTGGATTTATCTCAAGTTGAGGCTACAAGAGAAATATTAAATATGTCATTTAATATTGGATTATGGGTATTTATTCCGCCAATACTAGTTATTATTTTAATTCTTTTAAAAATGCCAGCGCTACCAGCACTATTTGTTTCTGCATTAATTGGTATAGCAATAGCAATCCCAGCAAATAATATAGGAATTAATGATGCTATGTCAACTATGCACTTTGGATATAAATCAGATGCGGGAGCTACGCTAGTTGAAGAAGGTTATAAAGCTATTGATACTGGTGAAGTTGATGATGATGGTAATGCAATTTATGATTATGAAAAAGAGAATAGTAAAATTGATTCTACAGTTGTATCTAATGTAAATACATTATTAACTCGTGGTGGACTTGATTCAATGCTATGGACAGTATCATTAATAATATGTGCAATGGTATTTGGTGGTATTATGGAGGCTGCTGGATTGTTAGAGGCAGTTGTAAATATGATTTTGAAACTTGTATTCGGTTATACATCGCTTGTTGCAGCAACAATTGCAACCTCGGCATTTGTAAACGTAGTTGCAGCCGATCAATACTTAGCAATCGTATTACCGGGTAAAATGTTTAAGAAGGCTTACACTGAAGAAGGTGTAGTTAAAAATGTTAAGCCAGTAGAACCATATTGTTTATCACGTGTTCTTGAAACAGGAGGAACATTAACTTCTGCACTTGTTCCATGGAATACATGTGGGGCTACAATGTCAGGATTCCTAGGAGTTCCTGTATGGGGAACTGGAGGTTATGCAATATATACTATATTTAACTTAGTTAATGTGTTATTTGAAATTCTTGCAGCAGCAATTGGATTTGGTGTTGTACACAAAAATAACAAAGAGTTAATTAAAGAAACTATGAAATAAGATAAGGGAGTAGAAATTTAATATTTCTACTCTTTTTATTATAAATAAATAGTGTATTTATTACATATTATATAAATATTTGATATAATAATAATAGAGGTGATAGTGATGAAAGTAGATGTTCTTGTATGTGAAATTGGATCAACAACAACAGTTGTAAATGCTTTTGATTTAACTGATAATAATTATGTTGGACAAGGAATGTATAAAACCACAGTTGATTCAGATGTAACTATTGGTGTTTCACAAGCGATAGAAAATTTAAAAGAAAATTTAGGAATTGATGAACTTGAATATGATGAACTACTTGCAACATCTAGTGCAGCAGGTGGATTAAAAATGACAGTTCATGGATTAGTCCATGATATGACTGTTACAGCAGCATATGAGGCAGCTGTTGGAGCTGGTGCTAATATTGAACTTGTAACAAGTGGTAAGCTTAGAAGGAGTGACTTAAAGAAATTGGAGGAAATCAATCCCAATATAATTTTAATAGCTGGGGGAGTTGATTATGGTGAAAGAGATACAGCTTTATACAATGCTCAAATAATTGCAAAATTAAAATTGAATATTCCAGTTATCTATGCAGGTAATTATCAAAATATTGAAGATGTTAGACTTATTTTTGATGACTTTAATCAACTTGAATATTTAAAAATTACAGAAAATGTTTATCCAAGGATTGATCAATTAAATGTTACTCCAACACGAAGTATAATTCATGATACTTTTGAAGAGCATATTGTACATGCAAAAGGAATGGAAAAAATATATGACTATGTAACATCTAGAGTTATTCCAACACCAGGTGCGGTACTTAAAGCAAGTGAATTACTCTATGAAGAATATGGGAATCTTATTTGTTTTGATATTGGTGGAGCTACTACAGATTTACACTCAGTTAGTGAAGATAGTGAAGAAATTTCAAAAATTCTTGCTAATCCGCAACCAAAGTCTAAGCGAACTGTTGAAGGAGATCTAGGTGTATATGTTAATAAACTTAAAGTTGTAGGTTATATTGGTGATGAGGAACTTGCAAAAAAACTAAATGTAAGTGTTAAAGAATTAAACGAAATTATTTCTAATTATCATGTAATTCCTAAGAATGATCTTGAAATAAAATTAGTTACGGAACTTGCAAAAAAATGTGTGACAAGTGCACTTAAGCGTCATGCTGGATCTATTAGTAATCAATATTTAAGTGGTGGAGCTAGTAAAGTTGCTTTTGGTAAGGATTTAACAGGTGTTAATACGATAATTTGTACTGGTGGTGTACTTACTAAGTTATCAGCTAGAGAAGAAATTATTAATTCAATTTTTACACTTAATTCAGCAAATAAGTTGTATCCTAGTAGTCAATCAGATGTTTTGTTTGATAATCATTATATAATGGCTTCAGTCGGTGTTCTTTCTTTGAGTTATCCAGAAGCAGCACTTGAAATATTAAAAAAATCATTTAGAAATAATTAGGAGGAATTATGTACCCAAAATTAGTTGTAAATTATGAAAAATTATTAGAAAACACTAAAGTAATAGTAAAAAAATGTCATGACAAGAATATTAAAGTAATGGGAGTTGGAAAAAGTGTTTGTGCATGGGATGCTTGTATTGATGCAATGATTGAAGGTGGAGTAGATTATATTGCAGATGCTAGAATTGAAAACTTAAAGAAAGTAAATCATGATATTTTAAAAGTTTTACTTAGGTTACCAATTAAGTCTCAAGTACATGATGTTGTAAAATATAGTGATATTTCGCTTAACTCTTCGCTTGAGACATTAGAATTATTAAATGAAGAGTCAAAAAAACAAAATAAGGTGCATAAAGTAGTAATTATGTTTGATATTGGTGATTTGCGTGAAGGGATATATTACAAAGATAATTATTTAGAAAAAATAAAAACTATTATTAATTTGCAGCATATTGAAATTGTTGGTATTGGAACTAATTTAACATGCTTTGGAGCAGTTATTCCAACTAAGAAAACTTTAGATAAGTTAGAAAAAATAGGCAGAGAGCTGGAGAATGTATTTAATTTAAACTTTGAAATAAAATCTTTTGGAAATAGTAGTAGTATTTACCTACTTGATGGTGAAGAGGATTTTAGTTACTTTAATAATTTAAGACCAGGGGAAGCAATCGTTCTTGGAAAAGAAACTGCATATGGGAAACATATAAAGAATACCAACCCTGATGTTTTTAGATTTGATAGCCAGATAATAGAAATTTATGATAAGCCGACTCTACCTGAAGGAGAAATTGGTGTAAATGCCTTTGGAGAAAAAGTTTCGTATGAAGATAGAGGTGTAGTAACTAGAGCTATTTTAGGTTTTGGAATGCAAGATGTTGATTATACTAACCTAGTTCCACTTAATAATGAGATAACTATTCTTGGTGCAAGTAGTGATCATACAATTGTAGAAATTAAATCAGGAAAATATAAAATTGGAGATGTAGTTAGTTTTAGTGTTAATTATGGTAGTTTACTAACACTTTCAACATCTGAATATGTTTACAGGGAGGTAGAGTATGGAAAGTAAGGTTAAAGAAATTATAAAAAAAGAGTTTAAAACTGAAAATTTTGAAATTCTTAGTCGTTTACTTGGCGGGAGAAGTAATTATACATATGTTGTAATAATTGATGGTGAAAAATACACACTTAGAATACCAGGGAAAAATGGTAATTTATTTGTAGATAGAAATTTTGAAAAAAATAATTTAGTTGCTGTAAACAAATTGAAAATTAATAATGAAACAGTATTTTTAGACTTAGATTCAGGAGTAAAGGTTTCTAGGTTTATAGAAGGAGATACTTTATTTAATTTTAAGTATGATGAATATTATTTAGAAATTACTAATGTTTTACATAAAGTCCATAATATGGCACTACTAGAGAATAACTATAATCCAATGGGACGCTTATCAATTTATGAAGACTTTTGCATTGATCTTGGTTACAATCATTGTGATAGATATTATGAATTAAAAGATCGTTTTGTTGAGTACTTAGATTTTTTGTATGAAGATAAGCTTGTTGCGTGTCACAATGATGCACAACCTTCCAATTTCATTGTTGGAGATGATAATAAATTGTATTTAACTGATTGGGAGTTTTCAGGTAACAATTATGCACTTTATGATATTGCATGTTTTGCTGATAATGATATAAATGAGTCAATTAAACTTCTAGATATTTATTTAGAAGGAAATGCAGTAAATTCTGATTACAAAAAGGTATATTTGTGGAGAGTTTTCCAAACTTTACAATGGCACAATGTTGCTATGTATAAAGAGTTAATTGGTCTTAGCAAAGAACTGCTTGTGGATTTTCAAAAAATTTCTCTAGATTATCTAGATTTAGCAGAAGATTTGCTAAATGTAGCAGATAGCATTAATGAAAATTAGTAAAACAACATTAATTGAAAATTTACGATGTGAAAGATTTGCGGGATTAAGTGCTCTAGAAAAAGAACATGCTAATTCTTTTGTAGAAATTGATGGGTTTGAATATAATAATGAAAACTATCTTGATAAATTAAGTGATATTTTAACAGAAATTGAAAGTGTAGAGCTTAATTTAGACCAATTAGAAGTTATGATGCCATATTTTAATAAAATTGAATTATTAGTTGCTAAGTATATGAAAAAAAAGTTTGGGTATGATGTAGAAAGTTCAATTAATACTTACGAGCAACGAAAACTTGAAACAGAATATAATGATGCTTGGTTGTTTTCGTTTGTAGATATTTTTCAATTAACAGATGATGGTTATAATTTATGTGAAGTAAAAGCAAAAAGTGCCAATTCGCTTTGGAAAATTGGAAAAACTTACAATAAAATTGACAAAGAAAATAATTTGCCAATAGACTATAAATCAATTTTTAAAAAATGTGATGATGGTATTTGTAGATTAAAAGATGAGCTTGTTGATTTTAACTATGATGATAGTGGGTTTACAAAAAAAGAATACTTGAAATATAGAAGCAAGTTATATGATTATAATCATGATTTTGGTAGAGTTGTACTTGATCTTAGTTTTCAAAGATTTATTGCAGAGCGGTGCTTTAATGTAAAAAAAGCTAACTACTTTGTTGGTTTAGTAAATAATGAGTATACTTATAATGGAGAAAAAAATGGGGATGATTTTGTTTATAATACAGATAGCTTGGGAAATGAAATAGTTGTTATTGTTGATTTGACCAAAATAACGATGGAGATGCAAGAAAAAGTAGAAATGCTTATTAACAAAGTTATTGGCAGGATTGAAAGAGGTCTTGCCTCTGAAGTAAAACTTGGCAAGCACTGTATGAGAAAAAAAACTAAACAGTGTAAGTTCTATGATATTTGCTTTAAAAATATTCCAAAAAATAATTCAATCTTTGCATATTTAGATAATCATCATGGATTTAAAACTGAAGATAATGTTAAATATGACACATATGATTTAATAAATTCTGGAGCAGTTAAGATGACTGATATTGATGTTGCTATGCTTAATCGTAATAAAAATGTAGTACAAAGAGACTGTGTTGTAAAGGATACAGTACATATAAATAAAAGTAAAATTAAAGCTGCCATTTGTGCATTAAGTTATCCTATTTATCATTTAGATTTTGAGTCTATACCACTTCCTTTACCGCGGTTTTTTAAAGAAAAATGTTATACTCAAAGTGTTTTTCAGTTTTCAATTCATGTTGAAACATCAGCAGGTATTTGTGATAAAGAATTAGATCATTTTGAGTATTTGGCAAAGGATCACAATGATTGTAGAAGGGAATTAGTAGAAAAAATGCTAGATGTAATTAAAGATGATGGGGGGAGCATTCTTGTTTATAATGAAAGTTTTGAAAAAACAAGAATAAAAGAATTTGCAGCATTTTTCCCTGAGTATAAAAAAAGGCTAAATAATATTAATGATAGGGTGTTTGATTTACTGCATGTTTTAAAAGGTAATAAGAAATTTTATGAAAATTTAGGTGTTGAAATAGATAAAGGAGAACTTTTGTACTATCATCCCAAACTTAATGGGTCTTATTCTATTAAGAGTATTCTACCTGTATTTAGTTCGCTTTCATATGATGGTATGGAGGTTGCTAATGGTACAATGGCTATGCAGACTTATGCAAGATTTATGTCATATGATAACGAGATATATAAACAAAAGTATCGAGGACTTATTGAGTATTGCAAACAAGATACTTGGGCAATGGTAGTGATTTTAGATAAATTAAGAAAAATTTAGGCAGCTAAAAACCACACATTGTATGTGTGGTTTTTTAATAAAAGCTATTTTAAAATCATTTCAGTAAAATCAATATCATATAATTTAATTTCACCTATTGGTTTAAATCCTAATCTTTTATAGTACTCTATAACTTTAGTTTTTGTATTCTCAGCAATTAATGAAACATTAAGTTTGCTTTCATTATTAATATATTCTATTAATTTTTTTGATATTTTCTGTCCTTGGTATTTAGGATATACAGCTATTGAATCAATATAATTTGTATTTAATATACCTTCTAAACCAAACTTATTATTATTATGTAAGAACGATTCCATTTTAATGTTATATTCTTTTTCAAGTTTACTATCAAAGTATGCAACACATCCAGCTATTTTTCCAAATTTATCATATACAATTATATTTTTATATGATATTTTAGTATAAGAATCATTATATAATTTTTTTACATATGATTTTATCTTATGTGAGTCAGTAGTCCCTAACACGCTTTCATAAACGCACTGAGATGCCATCATTAATAACGGGAATACTTCATCAAAATCATTTATAGTAGCTTTTCTAATCATAATTATTTCCTTCCTTTTCAATTTTTAGTAAAAAATTTCTAAACTCGTTATTGTAACAATGAGCATTTAATTTTCTAATCGTTGATTTTACACGATGACAGGGTATTATAATAATTAGATTATTGTCTCTTGTTGCACTTGAGATTGCTCTAATCCATTTTTTTAACCCCATTTTAGTAAGCAATGATTTAATTGGGACTTCAGTTCCATATTTTATTTCCTTAATGTATAAGTATAATTTTTGTCTCCACTCTAAATAGTTAAATATGTATGGTACTGTAAAAAATTTCAACTTGCCTTTGAAGTATAAATCAAGTTCTAATTTAAATTTCTCAATGATATCTGACCTTTTAATTGTATCAACTTTCTCAACTAGTTTAACTGTTGTAATTGCATTTTCTGTTGCTTCAATTAATATTATATATTCACTTATTTTATAGTAATCTTTGTACATCGATAACTCCTTATATAATAAAAAAGTATTACACAATACTTTTTTATTTGTTAGCCTAATGCAGCAACTAATTCACTTTTTTTCAGTTTGCTGTATCCACTAATCCCTTTATCCTTAGCTAATTTTTTTAATTCAGCAACAGTTAATTTGCTTAAATCAGTGTTAACTACAACATCTTTATTTTTTTCTACATTATTCTCATCAATAACTTCTTTTTTTGTAGCAGTAAAAACTTTTTTTCCATTTTTAAGCGCATTTTTTGCAGTTTCAACTAAACTAGTAAAAGAGCTTGGATTATTAACAGCAATATCCGCTAAAACTTTTCTATCAATTTCAACTCCAGCAACTTTTAACCCATTCATAAATTTTGAATAGCTAAGACCATTTAATCTTGTAGCAGCATTAATTCTAGTTATCCATAATTTTCTAAAGTTTCTTTTTCTTTGTTTTCTATCTCTATATGCATATTTTAAACTGTGCATAACCTGTTCATTAGCTGTCTTATATAAAGTATGTTTACTTCCATAATAACCTTTAGCTAATTTTAATATTTTTTTTCTTCTTTTACGTGCAACACTTCCACCTTTTACTCTTGGCATAATTCAATCCTCCTATGTAATCTACTTCATATTTACTAATAATGTCTTAATTCTCTTATAATCACCAGGAGAAACTAATCCACTTTTACGTAATTTTCTTTTTTGGTCTTGTGATTTGTGAGTAGCTAAGTGACTCGTATATGCATGACCTCTTTTTAATTTTCCAGAACCAGTTCTTTTAAATCTCTTTGCTGCTCCTCTATGTGTTTTCATTTTATAACTCATTGTTTATACCTCCAAATTATTTTTTCCCAGGTTTTAACGGATTTAGATACATACTCATATATCTACCTTCCATTTTAGGTTTTTTTTCAACTTCACATACATCATCAACGTACGTTAAGAATTGATCTAAAACTTTGTGACCTAAATCTTTGTGTTCCATTTGTCTTCCTCTAAAGAATATTGAAACTTTTAATTTATTGCCTTTTTCTAAAAATTTTCTTCCGTTTCTAGCTTTAGTTTCTATATCATGAACATCAGTTACAGGAGTCATTCTAATTTCTTTAAGTTGTACAGTTTTAGAATTCTTTTTTGACTCTTTTTGTTTTCGTTGTTGTTCATATTTGAACTTACCAAAATTCATGATTCGACACACAGGTGGTTTTGCATCTGGAGCAACTAGAACTAAATCGTAACCTGCTGCTTCTGCTAAAACAAGTGCATCATCCTTTGACTTTTCTCCAACTTGTTCTCCATTGGGACCAATTACAAGCACTTTTTGTGCTTTAATGCTTTCGTTGATAACGTGTGTATCTTTTTTTCTGTTATCTAAATTATTTTTGCTAATAGTAACACCTCCTATAATAATTAAATAAAAACGTCCGCAAATCTACGCACGTCTCAATTCATAACTATGTAAATAGTTGTGAGTATACCCATTAGCATAGCTAATCAGGTGAGTGCATAGCATCTTCTTTTCACAGATAACACAATTATATATTATAAAAGCAATTATGTCAATAATTTGGTGTAAATTAATTTAGTAATTGGTGGAATAATTAATATTTGTATTACTATTCCAATAATTCCTGTTGTGATAGCTGCAGATATAAAAGCTATACCACTTTCAAATGGTGCATTAAATCCCATAATTAAAATTTGAGCGATAATAGCTGCTATTGTTCTTCCAACTATCATTGTTAAAATAAGTGATAAGTAAATATTAACTCTCATTTTTTGTTTAAAATACCAGCCTGCTATAGTATATGTTGTTAATTCTGCAACCATGATTGGTAACATTGGGAAAAATATAGGCATACCTGTTATTAAAAAACTTAATATAGGCGTAGTAAATCCAACAATTATAGCATATTTAGGCTTTAATGTAAAACCTGCGATAATTATAGGGATATGCATTGGTAAAATAATATTTCCAGCAGCTAAATAATGTGTGCATAATGGAATAATAATTCCAAATGCAATATAAATTGATGCAATAGATAAATTCTTTGTACTCATAAAACCCTCCTAACATAATTATAGCATAATTTTATAAAACATAGTAATTTAATAAATTAGTTTACATTTCTAAATGAAAGTGATATTATAATTGTAGTATTATATTGGAGGTTATAAATATGTTGCCAAGTACGGGATACATTAATTATATTTGGATGTTCATTATTATTTTGCTTGTTTTATTAGCAGTAAGGATAATATATGTTATTTTTAAGAATAAAAGTTTGAAAAAATAAGACAGCTATGTTGTCTTATTTTATATTTGTGAATATTTTTATAATTTCAACTGCTTTTGCTATTGTTTCATTTGAATTTTCGTAATATAGTTCGGTTGGTATTGAAATATATATGTCTCTAAACCTACTTTCTATTTGATTTTTAGAATAAGCAACAGTAATTACTGATTGGTTTTCAATTATGCTTTTAAATTCACTGGAGTAATCGAATGGATTAACGATTAAATTAATTGATTTATCACATTTGTTTTCACGCATATAAGTTTTTAATAAATCAAAATTATGCTCTTGAATAAACAAGTAACACTTATTTAAAAAGCTGGTAAAGTCATTTCGTGTATTTTCGGTAATGTTCTTTTGTACTTCAAATTTTGTCAGAATAAATTTTTTTACAAATGATAAGTAGTTTATTGTGTTATAATTTGATAGTGTCGCTTTAAAGTATGGAGTTAATTTAGGCTCAGTTATAATATTATTTAATTGTGTATTAGTATTAAGGTTAGCAAATAGTTTAAAATTAGATATAACAAGCCCTCCTTTAGGATGAAATATAGTATTATATTGATTATTAAATTTTATTCCAATTCCACCATCGTCTTCCCACTCTATAATGTTATTAGAATAATCATCAATTAAAATGCAATTGTTGATGTTATCAATATTAAAAATATTCATTAAATGTACAGACTTTTTAACTTTTAAATCAACAGTAATGTATTTAGGATTGTTATTATTATCACGTAGGTTAATTAATTCTTCAACAGTACAATTAAATAATTTAGCAAGACGATCACGTTTGTATTTTTCATAAACTTGATTTGCTGTTTTTGTAAGCAAATAGACATTGTCTAACTTAAATATTTGTTTTAAATTTTCAGAATCAGAACATACACTACTTTCATACATTCGCATTATAGCTGATTCATTAGATACAGGATCTACTCCAAAAATTTTATGTAATCTACCTTCTGTTTTAGAATTATAGAAAGTTGTATGTTCTAAAATTGTATTGTCTACATCAATAAATATTCTCATAATTAATCCTCTCCAAACTGTTTGCGAATTTTAAAATAACATGTAGAGCATAAAGATACATATTCAATATTCTCATTATTGTCTATTACAACTTGATTGCCAGTAAAAGACCATTCACCGTTAATTTTCCTTGTGTTATGCATTGCTTTTTTACCACAAAGACAAATTGTTTTTAACTCTTCCAAACTATGTGCAATTAAAAGCAAACGGCTACTACCTTCAAATTTATTCATTCTAAAATCAGTTCTTAGTCCGTAGCATATAACAGGTATGTCTTTTATGACTGCAATTTCATATAATTGATCAATATGATTTTTTGTAAAAAATTGAGCTTCATCAACTAATATACAGTTTATTTTATCATAGTTTTTTATAGAGTTTATAATATTATCTGACTCTTTAATAATTATATCTACTTTTCTTTTAACATTTAATCTTGATGTTACATATAACTCTCCCTTAGAGTCAATGTCTCTTTTTAGTAAAAGTACTTTCATTCCACGTTCTTCATAATTATATGCTACTTGTAAAAGAGCTGTAGATTTACCACTATTCATTGCTCCGTATCTAAAATATAATTTTGCCATCAATCGATTCTCCCTCGGTTTTTAAATAAAATTTTATGTATATTTTTTATACTTATTGGATGTTCTAACATCTTATACAAAGATTCATCTCCAGTAGTAAACCCAACATAAGTGTTTTCAATTTTTTTAGTAAAGTTATTTACATAGATAACACAATTAAACAGATAGATATACTTTTTATTTATTCTTGTATAATATGTTAAGTCCTTTATTCTTATTTCTGTAATTCGTTCCCGTTTTTTTATATCCCAATTGTAAACCTTAGAAAATTTCAAAAATATTTGTAAATTTTTATCATTTTTAATATTATCGTATAGGTCTTGTTCAATTGTACGCTGTTTCTTTTGTGATTGTAATACTATAAGTGATTTACCACGAAGTTCTCCGATATGATAGATACCGTTATACGTTTGAACAACAAATTTCCATTGATTGGGCGATGCTTTTGAAGTTAGAAAAATTCTCTTTGCGTCATTGAAATTACTTTTAATTTGCATAATTCTAAATTCTCTTCTCAATGTTAAAATTAATAAATATATAACTGTTAAAATTAGTGCTAAAATAAAGTATACAGTGCCATTGATATTAAATAAAAAATATAGAATTATTCCAATGGTAAATGTTGATAAAATGATGTAATCAATTGTATGAGTTGCTCCAATATAAAGCCATTTATCTTTTAAAGGCCACAAAAGTTTGATGCCGTAATTATTAAATATATCTGTTAATAGATGGAGTCCGACAGATAATAATATCCACCATAATAAAATATTATGCATATTCTGTGGTAAAAAGTAGTTTGTAATAAGGTTAAGTATAAAAGATAATATAAAAAACATTACTATTGAATGAGTAAAACCACGATGATTATTTATATATGTTTTATTACCAAATAGTTTTGAAATAACATCAATATCAGGTATGACTGATGCAGTTATAATTGAACAGTAGGTAAGTGTGCTATATTCGTTATCTATAGCACCAGAACTAAGTGCCAAGATTGATATACCAGTACCCATTGAAATATGACTAAGTGAGTCCATATCGTCCCTCCTTATAATACAATTATACTACAAGAAATTAATATTGTCATTTTTTTACATATTTTAAAAAAAGTGTGATTGAACTCCACTATTGATGTATAATTAAGAAGAATTAAATTGGGGTGTTGATTATGCATTTTGTAAATTGCAAACAACAA
>JBKEDG010000020.1:0-2139 GCA_047975285.1 Bacilli bacterium
AGATAACCTTTCTGTATGAATGTTTTTTGGTAATTACATTATACAAGGTTATCTCTTTTTTTTGTGTCTTTGCCTACCTATATGTTATAGCACCTTAAAATATAACAAATTTAATCAAACAATATCTAAATACTACAAACATCATGACATAAAGAAAACTACTCAACATAATAGTGAGTAGCTTAGCATGTTATATATTCATATCAATCTTAAAGTCAAATGATTACACTTAAAACTGAATTTTAGACCTAATTTCTTCTTATAAAACTGTATTTTTAAATATCTTTATTTATATCTTTGAGATTCAGTCTACAAACTTCATTTCTTAAACGGATTATAAGACCTTAGAGATTTTGATGATTTAAACATCTCACTGTCAATTGAGTTTATCATCATAAAAAGAGTACCTCTACAAATCATTCTCTACATTATATCATCATTTAGTATTTTAACTTTAAATAACTATACCTTTAGACAGTTACCATTGGCTGTTTTATTTCCTTAATTCTTTAAGTAATGAAGTTCATAATCTCTCATTTTCAAGATTATTCTACTTTACCCATTAACTATTTTAATCTTTCACTAGTTAAAGTATATTTCATAAGCTATAAACCACATGATTTTCAAAATAATAGAAATTAAGTATAAATACACAACAATAACTACACAATTGAAAGCAAGTGCTAGTAATCCTAGATTAAGCATGGATATTACATTTAGTAATGTGTTGATGACAATGATTAAAACAGATAGTAATAATAGTTCGAATGACTTTTTTAAAAGGTGCTTTCTATTCTCATCTATCTTATGTTCGCTTTCTGAATACGAGAATGAGAACAATATAGCCATTAACCCTAAATCAATACTTACTATATAACTTAGAGACTCAACACCAATAGAACTAAAATACATGATTACCTTATATACTGTATCTAGCATTATAAGCTTCCATTAAGGTTTTTAAAAGTGCCTCTGTCTCAAAACCACCATAGTTTGTGTTGTATTTTGACTCTATCTCTAAACGTTGCTGAAAATTCCCATGCTCTAAAACATGTCTCTTTCCATCTGAGTTAATCACAACCAATTTCTTTTTTGTTGTTACACTAAGTTTTAAAAATTCTCTTACCCAATTTTTTCCTAATGATTTTCCACTCTTAGCTTTTTTCACCTCAATTTGACGAATATCACTCTCAGAAGTTGAATGTCCTGTATTAGAAATTAATAATTGCTCAACAGAGTATTCAATAGCTCGATATTTTTCTTCAATCAGCTCTTCCAAGTTATCTTCCATAACTAAATCACTAGTCAGTTTGTTTTCTCCAACTGAATAAGATGATAAATAGCTCCAAAAGTGAAGCATTCCTTGCCTTCTTTCTACATATAGAAATAATTCATCTTTATTTTCAATGAAATATAGATGCTGTATCTTCATTTCTACTTGGGTCTCTTCTCGTGGGTTAGCACTTGTACTTAAATTATTATAATCTATTAATAAACTCCTCTCATCGTCTATGCCACCACGAAAGGGAATAATACAATGCCTTGTCCCATCTGCTTCCACAATATCCTTTAAACTCAGAATTTTACCATCAACTTTATTCATCTCATCATATATGTAATATCGTGAATTCACTTGTGAATTACTTTCATTTGAAAATGTTTTTTGATTTTTTATATATTCAACAAGCGAATTTAAACATGGCTTTTCTAGAGTTATGTTATTATTATCATTTTTGGTTCCAATACTTAACCTATATTTATAAAATGTTACTTTTTTTTCCACAAAGCTCCCAACTTTCACTATTTTTTTATTTCGTTAATAATGTTTATCATCTCATCATTAGTCATTTGCCTTCTAAACTTTACATCAATAAAATTTGACTTAAATAACTTTTCTGCTGATTTAATTTTCATTTCCTCTTCACTAGATAAGTCTTTATGATGTTTATTTATAGTTTCAACAACCAAATTTAACTGTTTCTTGCCGTCTTCAAAGTCCACCACATATGCAAAATCAGGTGAATATGTATACCCGCCAACAATTGGAATTTTTACACTATTCTTTGGTATTTTAGTAAAAACAACTACCGCTTTTATGTCTGATTCAATATTTTCTTTTTCAAGTTCTGAATCGTAATA
>JBKEDG010000021.1:0-34301 GCA_047975285.1 Bacilli bacterium
ATATCTATTATCTGGTTTTGAGAGAATTACTTACAAGATGTTTCAAAAGAAACGGTGAGTAAAGCAAAGTGGATACACCTGTTCCCATCTCGAACACAGAAGTTAAGCACTTTAGCGCTAATTGTAGTACGTTTGTGCGAGACTTAGACATTGCCGGTCTTTTTTTTTGCTCTTTTTTAATATATTGCCAAATGTTTATTTTATAGTAAAAATCCATTGAAAAATTTAGGTGAAGTTTTTAGCTCAAGTTTAGTCATTTTTCAATGAAAAGATATTATAGCAAAAAACATAAAAGTATTATAAAATAAAAGAAAGGAGGAAAAATGTACAAAGTTGATAGTAATGTTAAATTTTGATATAATTATGATATAATATTAGGAGGAAAATATGGAAAAATTATTAAGTCCAGTTGAGATTGCTAAATATACGATTGCAACTGGAGAGGCAAAGGTAAAAAAAAGGACACAAACTGTTTTAATATCTTCTTTTTTTTCGGGAGCATTCATTGCATTTGGTGCTTTGTGCAGTTTAGCTGTAGCGTATGCTCTTTATGGAAATAACTCTGTAGGGATAGAGACTTATGGGTTTGGTAAATTAGCACAAGGTATAATTTTTATTCCAGGACTTGTATTTGTATTATTTTTGGGAACTGACTTATTTACTGGGAATTGTCTAGTTTTTATGGCTTTTCTAGATAAAAAGATAGGTTTTACTAGCTATTTGAAAAATATAAGTTTAGTTTGGATAGGTAACTTAATTGGTGCTACTGTTGTAGGGTATTTTATATATAAAAGTGGTATTTTTGAGTGGTCAAATAATTTGTTTGGCGGGGTTTTGCTTAAAACAGGTTATGCAAAAACACATATTGATTTTTCAACGGGGTTTTATTCTGGTATCGTTTGTAATTGGATAGTTTGCTTGATTATTCTTGCTACATACTCAACAAAAGACATGTCTGCAAAATTAATTATAACAATTTTAGGTATTTTAATTTTTGTTGCAAGTGGAAGTGAGCATGTTGTTGCTAATATGGGATACCTGTCAGGAGCATTTTTTGCAAAAATTAATCCAGATATGGTTGCAATGTCTGGAAAAAGTGCAGTTGCTATTGGAGAATCGTTAGGTGTCAAAGATATTCTTATTAATAATTTTGTTCCTGTTACATTAGGTAATATAGTTGGAGGATCAGTTTTTGTTGCTACTATATATTACTTTATGATCAAAGATAAAATAAAAAAATAATTATTTACTAAAGGTTAACTTCTATTATTTTAATGATGTTAGTCTTTTTTTATAAAATAAATAAAAAAGTAGAGATAGATAAATCACCTCTACTTTAAATTTTTACTTGTAAATTGATATAAATTCATCGTTATTATGATATATTGAAGTGTACTCATTTTCTTTTATAGCATTAATAATAAAATTAATATCATTAAATAGAATACAAAGACCGCACCCAGAGCTAATTTTTGCTGGAATAGGTGATATTTCAATATCAATATTATTTTTTTTAAAAACATTTTCCGCTTTCATTAAGTATGCAGTACTTGGAAAAGTTACTAAGTATTTCACGAAAACCTCCTTATCTTATAGGGTTTGTATTATTTCTTTTATAGCATTTGTACATGATTTAACTTCATTTACTGTATTAAAATAAGAGAAACTAAATCTAACCATACCTTGTAATTTTGTATTATATGAAGTGTGTAAGAGTGGAGCACAGTGACTTTGTGCTCTTGTAAATATTTCATAATCCTCGTACAATTTCTTTGCAAGAATATCTGATGGTATATCCTTATAATTTAATGCAATTATCCCAACATTATTTTTAAAGTTACTATATAGGTTTATTCCTGAAGTATGTTTTAATTCATCCAAAAAAATTTTTATCAGCTTATTTTTATGTTCACTAATCGTTTGAATACCTATGTTATTAATAAAATTAACGCTGTGAAGCAAACCATATAAGCTGTGAGAGTTTAAAGTTCCAGCTTCATATATATCAGGCATCTGCAGTTGTTGTAAATAGTCATATGTATTTATACCAGTACCACCTGTTTTTACAATATGTTTAATTTTAATATTTTCGTTTAAAATAATTCCACCTGTACCTTGCGGGCCAAATAACGATTTATGTCCAGTAAAGCAAATAATATCAGCCATACTTGCGTCAACTTTTACTGAACCTAGTGTTTGAGAGACATCTAATATAAAAATTAAGTTATTTTTTTTGCAAAATTCTTTAATAATATATGGATCAATAATTTCTCCAGTAACATTAGATGCATGAGTACAGATTACAGCTTTAGTTTGACTAGTTAAAAATATGTTCATGTATTTATAATTTAATTTACCATTAAGGATGGGTATTATACTAGTTTTGCAGCCTAAATTATATAGCGGTCTAATAGATGAATTGTGATCAAAGGCACTCATTATAACATGGTCAGTTTTTTCAAGTACACTATTTATAACTAAATTTAGACTTTCTGTTGCACCAGATGTAAAAGCAATATTTAAAGGATTATCCAAATTTATAAGGTTTGCAATTGCTTCCCTTGTATTATAAATAGATCTTGCTGACAAAATGGCACATTCATTATAAGAACGACCTGAATTACCAAAATTGTTTATGGCATATTTTACTGAATCGGCAACGATTTTAGGTTTTATTAATGTAGTTGAACTATTATCAAAATAAATCATTAGAAATCACCATCTATTTTTTTACCATGTAGAGCAGCCCCGAGTGCACCTGTAATAATTGATTTTTCATTACTAATAACATTCAATTGGGTTTGTTTTGAAATATTTTTAATAATTACTTCAGAGCTTGCGAGTCCTCCAGTCATTAAAAGAGTCTCGCTTGAGTTGAAATTTAATCTACTAGTCATTTGCTTTATTCTATTAGATATAGAGACTATAACCCCATTTAAAATCATTTCTCTACTAACTTTATTAGACATAAGCCCAATTATTTCGGATTCAGCAAATACTGCACACATACTGCCGATTTTTACATATTTATCACTTTTAATAAATGAGTCAATATTACATAAATCTATTCCGAGTTTGTTACATGTCATTGACAAAAAGCTTCCTGTACCAGCTGCACACTTATCATTCATATAGAAGTCTGTCAATTTACCATTGTCTAGTTGCATTATTTTACAATCCTGACCACCAATATCAATAATCCCAGAGATGTTATCATTTAAATAGTAACCGCCAATAGCGTGACAAGAAATTTCAGTGACAGTTAAATCCGCCATGTCTATTAATCCTCTACCGTAACCAGTGGCAATTATCTTACAATCTTCAATAGCAATATTATTTTTAGATGTTATTAATTCAATGCTTTCTTTAGCAACAGTTTGAGGATTCCATGTTGTGGGTGTTACAATATAATCAATAATTTTATTCTTATACAAAACAATTTTACAATTTGTTGAACCCACATCAATACCAATAAAGTGCATTACGAAATCATCTCAATGAATGCACTACAACGAGTTTTTAATTGCTCAATATCTGAAGTTGAATAATCAGTTTCTACACTTAGGAAAGGAATTCCTTTAGATTTCAACATCTTTTTTACTTGATGAGTTTCAATGTTGTATGTATGACAAGCTTGAAGTGTCATTTCTATTACTCCATCAATTTTATATTCATCAATTAATTCTTCAAGTAAATCAAATCTATTAGGATTTGGGCTCATAACTGAGCACCCAATATCTAAGTAGCGTTCAGCAAGTGCTTGATATGGGTCACCAGTATTTTCATCAACAAGGTTAGCAAGATTTTTAACACCACTACAGTTCTCATATGCTACAACCACTCCGTTAGATTCTTCTATAACTCTTACAACTTTATCAGTTACTCCGCCCATTGGACATCCAGTAATTAAAATCCTTTTTTTATCTTTTGAAATTTTTCTTTCACCGTTAGCATAATTTTTCTTTATTTGAGAAATTAAAACTTCAATTTCATCAACTTTTTCAGACACTTCAAATTTAAATTGAACTCCATACAATACATGTAATTGTTCTAAACCAGATATTGGTGGTGGGCACATTTTACTTAACTCATAAAATTCCTGCAATACTTTTCTTTCTCTATTTTTTCTCTGATAGCCTTTTTTATTTCTTCATCTGAAATAATAACTTTAAAATCCTTTTCAATTCGGTTTTTAAAATTAAGTACTTCTTTATACCACATATCTTTTGATACAGTTTCACTTTGATTGTTTGGCAATTGCATTACGTGAACGTTTTTTATATTGCCAAGTAATTCATACATTTTCTTTTTACCATCACAAGTAGTTTCTCCAACAATTAAATCAGCAAAATACATATATGGACATTTGTCAGTTACAGCAAAACCATAACTAGATTTAATAAGTGGGCACAAGTTTCTTGGTAAGTTTTTTTCAGCCTCAGGTATAGTTTCATCACTTGTAGAGCATAAACTAACATATAAAGCATTTGCAGCCATAATTATTTCAACAGGTGTATAAGTGCAAAATATTCCAACAACGTTTTTACCAGTATCTTTTATATTTTTTATAGTAAGGAATCCATCTTTTCTTGCCCCCTCAAATGTGTCAAAAATTTCGGGTAACTTATTTTCTTTCATAATATCTCCTTTTTATTTTTATAATATATATGATTACCTATCAATTGTAATTTCTTCAGCCTTTTTCTTTGTTATGATTTTTATGCATTTTAGTAACCTCCCAATTATCAATATTATAACATATCATATTAAAATATTATACTGCTTTTAGAAAGGAACAGTAAGTTCTAAATTAATTGATGTTGTCGGTATTGCATTTGGTTGATATGTAGTGTATAATAGTTGAAATAAGAATACAATAGTGTTAAAGTTGTTGTTTATATAAGGAGGATTTTATGGAAAAATATTTAACTTTTGATGATGTACTATTATTACCACATTATAGTGAAATTTTGCCACGCGATGTAGATTTAAAGACTAGACTTACAAAAAATATTAGTTTAAATGTACCGTTAGTTAGTGCTGCGATGGATACTGTTACTGAAAGTGATATGGCTATAAGTATGGCTTTAAATGGAGGTATAGGTATTATTCACAAAAATATGAGTGTTGATAAGCAGGTAGAAGAGGTTTTGAAAGTAAAAAATCATGACATATTAATAAATAGGTTTCCTTTTTATATTGATGATAAAAGTTCAGTTTACAAAGCTGTAGATATGATGGACGCTTATCAAATATCTAGCATAATTGTGGTAGATGACAATAAAGTATTGAAAGGGATTTTGACTAGAAAAGATATAAAATATATTGAAGATTATAGTGATTGTATTACAAAGCATATGAGTGATAACGTTGTTAGTGTTCAAGAAAATGTTAATTTTGAAAGTGCTATGGAAATAGTTTATAAAAGTAAATTGAGTAAAATTCCTGTTGTTAATGACAATAATGTTCTTGTCGGTCTAGTAACGATGAAGACTCTAAAAAAATATGATTTATATCCTAACAGATCTGTTGATAAAAATGGAGATTTAATTTGTGGTGCTGCAGTAAGTGTAAACGATACTACTGTTGAGCGTGTTGATGCACTAGTTAAAGCGGGAGTTGATGCTATTGTAATTGATTCTGCCCATGGTCATTCTAAATCTATATTAGAAATGGCCAAAATAATTAAAAATGAATATAATGTTGATTTAATTGTTGGAAATGTTGTTACAGCAGCAGCAGTTGAAGCGCTTTCAAAGTGTGGAGTTGATTGTGTTAAGGTTGGTGTAGGTAGTGGTAGTATCTGTACTACAAGAATCATTTCTGGAGTCGGTGCACCGCAATTAAGTGCTGTGATAAAGTGTGCTGAAATGGCTAAAAAAACTGGTGTTACAATTATAGCAGATGGTGGAGTGCGATTTTCTGGAGATGTTGTAAAAGCGCTTGCGGCTGGGGCAAATGCAATTATGCTTGGGTCTATAATGGCTGGACATGATGAGTCTCCTGGAGATGTTATTTCTATTGATGGTAAAAAATACAAGTCATATGTTGGGATGGGAAGTGAAGTTGCTATGGAACGTGGTGGTGGAGATAGATATTTTCAATCAAAAGTGAAGAAATATGTTCCTGAGGGGATTGAAGCAGTTAAAGAGTATAAGGGAAAAGCTGATGATACTCTTTATCAAATTATTGGTGGTATTAAATCAGGGCTAGGTTATTTGGGTGCATCAGATTTAAATAAGTTGATTGAGCATGCAGAATTTGTTGAAATTACTAATTCTGGGATGAAAGAATCACACCCACATACTATAAATGTGACAAAATCTGCACCAAATTACCAAAATAAGTAAAAAAGTATTGCGTAATGATTACGTTTATGATATTATATAGTTGAGAGTTATATTACTCTCAAATTATATATGGAATAATGAATAAACCTTAAATCTGTTAAAAGTAGCCTTTACATTTCAAAGTTTCATATTTAATTTATTTTCCTTTTTAAATAGTACTATCTCCTTTTAAAGTAGTACTATATAAATAAAAAACACATTATGTGTTTTTTTTATTGTTATATATTATTGCTGTTCACATAATAATATAATATACTGCATTGTAATTTTAAAATTATTCTCATTATATGAATGTAATTTTTCAATTGTTTTCTTACTTTTAAGTAAAAATGAGCCTAAAAATAGTGATAATATTGAAAATGTAAATTCTTTATCCTTATTAACATAGTTTTTTACTAAGTTACATATGATTTGATAAAATTCTTCCTCATTGTCTTTTAATATCTCAGCATGACTATTTATGAAAGTAGATGGGATTATCTCATCTTTATCTAAAAATTTTTGTGTGTTTATTCCAAACATAATATTAAAATGATGTTTCTTCTCATTACTAAACAAATATGTTTCATTAATTGCATTGATAAAATTGTCTTTAGGACTATTTTTATCACTTAATTTTTGTTTTATTCTATTATTAATGGTTTTAAATCCTTCCTCGATTAATGAAATAATTATATGGTCTTTACATTCATAATAGTAATATAATTTAGTTGCAGAAAAGTTGCACTTAGCAGCAATATTACGCATACTTAATTTTTTTATATTTTCATTTTCAATGATTTCTAGTGCCTGTTCTAAAATGATTTTTTTTTCTATCTTTTCTTTATTTATTTTTTGAGATTTCATAATTTCCCCCTTTATTATAAATCTATTATACAATAAAAAGAGTGTAAAATAAAAAAATATACTTAAAAAATTGTCTTATTTAATATAATTGAATTAAAAATACATACATGATATAATAAATATTAGAAATAAATTAAGGAGAAATTATGATTGATAATTATTATGATGAAATTATTTTAACCATCAAGAAATTGATAAATAGTGAAAAAAGGGATGAAGCTTTTGTAATTTTGAAAGACGAACTTTCTAAGCCTTATATACCAAAAGAAGCAGAAAAAGTATTTGAGCAAATTTTTGAAGATGAATTTGTCAACTCCAAAGCAGTTACCTTAAATCAACTTTCGCTAGAAGATGCAAGGCGAGGTCTGTGCGAATTGAATATAAGCAACATTGTTCATAACTTTTATACACTAAATTTAAGGCTTTTAAGTGATGATATTCTGTTTTATTTTAAGAATAGTGATGATTATATTACAATGAGTATGTTAATATATAATTTAATTAGTCAAGGAATAAACTTAAATTTTGAACTTACAAAATTTGGAGTCACAAAAGTTTATAATACTCTAGACCTTAGTGTATTGGATGAAGATTTAGTAAGCAAGTATTATGAACTGTTTGAAAATGAATTTATGAAAACACCAGTTTATATTAAATACTGTAAAGATATTTTGAATTATTATTTATTAATAACTTTTCCTTTCAAGTTTGATATTGATTTTGAATTGTTCGAAGAAGTTGTTATATATGTTAAAAAGATTAGTGGAATAAGTGAATTTTGTAATAATGTTGAGTTTTTGAAAATTATAGAATACGGAGAATAAAAATGGAAAAATTAAAAGAGTATGCAAAGTTAATTGTGGAAGTGGGGTTAAATGTACAAAAGGGAGAAAATGTTATTATAACATCACAAGTTTCTACTCCAGAGTTAGTTTACTTTGTAATGGATGAAGCTTATGAAAAAGGGGCGCGTGAGGTTTATGTGCAATGGATAGATGATACTGTGTCAAGAAAAAAGTTTTTTAATGATGATGATGAAATTTTTTCAGATTTTCCAAAATGGCATGAAGAATTTTATAAACATTATGATTCAAAAAATTCTAATTACTTGAATATTTATTCAAGTGACCCTGAGGCTTTAAAGGGTGTCGACCCTAATAGAATTATGAAAAAAAGTCAGTTAACGAATAAACATTTAAAAGATCATATAGGCAAGGTGATGGGTAATGAACAATCATGGTGTGTTGTATCAGTTCCATCTGTTGCTTGGGCTAAGAAGATATTTCCAAATTTAGAAAAACAAGAAGCGGTTGATAAACTTTGGGACGTGATTTTTGATATTGTACGTGTTGGAAATAATCAGGCTACAAATAGATGGGAAAATCATCTTGAGAATATGCTTAACGTAAATAAAAAATTAAATGATTATCAATTTGATAAGATAAGATTTACTTCAGAAAATGGAACGGATTTAACTTTAGGATTAGTTAAGAATCATATTTGGTGTGGTGGTAAAGAAAAAAATAAAGTTAGTGGTAAGTATTTTGTTGCTAATATGCCTACTGAAGAGAGTTTTACAATGCCAAATGCTAATGATGTGAATGGGATTGTGTATAATACTAAGCCACTAAGCTACAACGGTAGTATAATTGATGATTTTTGCTTAACGTTTGAAAATGGTAAGGTAGTTAAGTATAGTGCAAATGTTGGTGAAAATGTACTAGAATCTATGCTTGAAACAGACAAGGGAGCTTCTTATTTAGGCGAAGTTGCTTTAGTATCAAATGATTCACCAATTTCTAGAAGTGATATATTATTTTATAATACACTTTTTGATGAGAATGCATCGTGTCATCTTGCTCTAGGAAGAGCTTATCCAATTAATATTGAGGATTATGACAAACTTAGTGATGATGATAAAAAACAGGTTGGAATTAACTATTCTGCTATACACGAGGATTTTATGATTGGAGATAGTAGTACAAAAGTTATTGGATATAAGGGGAATGATGAGATTATAATATTTGATAATGGAAACTTTGTTCTATGATCTTAAATATAAAGCAAATTGAAGAGATAAAAGATTTAATTTTCAAAGATAAGAGATGTGCAATAATTAAACTTGTAGAATACACTAACTGCTGTGAATATGATGCAAGGTGTTTAGTTGAGGATTATCATTTTGACTCTAATTTTGAAGGGTTGCTGAATAAGTACTGGATTGAAAGTAGAGAAAATACTATATCGTTAAGTGATGAAAAAATCAAATTTACTAACAAGGAAATAAGAAGTTTGATAAAAATTTTTTTACCAGTGCTAATAACATTAATTTTAGTTATTATTTTAGTTGTTAAATACAATTGATGGGAGGCTTAAATGTTAGTTACACTTTTAAATTGTTGTTTAATTATTATAGGATCTATAGCTGGACTAACTTTTAGAAAGGTTATAGGAGATAAATATAAGAAAGTTGTGATGGAGGCAATTGGACTATGTATTCTTGGACTAGGTATTTATCAAGCAGTTGGAGCAATGTCTGAGGATAATGCTAATCCACTACTATTTATTGTGGCGATTGTTTTTGGTAGGCTGTTAGGGGAGTTAATTAATCTGGATGAAAAAATAAATAGGATAGGAATGCTACTAAAATCTAAATTTGCCAATGATGACAAAAAATTTAGTGAGGGCTTTGTTACAGCAAGTATTCTATATTGTGTAGGTACATTAACTATATTAGGTGCTGTTAAAAGTGGTACTGAGGGAGATGATTCAATTCTATTAGTAAAAAGTGTTCTTGATGGAATTACTTCAGTTTTTTTAGCTGCATCGTTTGGTATAGGAGTTGTATTTTCAATAGTTCCAGTATTAATAATTCAGGGAGGAATAGTTATTTTCTCGTCATTTGTTTCACACTATATTACACCTGATATGCTAAGAGAGTTATCAGTTATAGGTGGGCTAATTCTTGTGGCTATTGGGTTAGTCATTTTAGAAATAAGAAAGTTAAAAATTAGTAATTACATTCCAGCTTTAATAGTTCCTGTTATATATTATTTGATATTTTAAAAGAGCATTGCTCTTTTTTATTAATAGTTAGCAAATATGTTAATGTTCTTTTGTGTAAAATAATATAATTAAATTTGAAAATAAATAATTGCATTTATATGGTATAATAGAGTATAGGATTAAAGTGGAGGTTTTTATGGAATATGTAGTTAAAATAGATGAATTTGAAGGTCCGTTAGACCTTTTACTTCACTTAATAAAATCAAGTGAAATTGATATATATGAGATATCAATTTTTGATATAACAAGACAATATATTTCTTATATAAAAACTATGAAAAAAATGAATTTGGAGATTGCTAGTGAATATTTAGAAATGGCAGCAGATTTAATAAAAATTAAGTCAGCAATGTTGTTACCTAAACCTGTGTTAGAAAAATCAGATGATTTTGAAGATGATCCAAGAGATATTTTGATAAAAAGATTAATTGAATATAAGAAGTATAAAATTGCTAGTGATAAATTTGTTGTTTTTAAAACTGATCGAGAAAAAACTTATACAAAAATATATAATGATGAATTTGAAGTGTTAACACCTATTGTTATTGATAAAAATGTGGATGTTTTTAATTTATTAAAGGCGTTAAATAAAATGAAGCGAAGAAAAGAATCACTTAAGCCGTTAACAACTGTTATTGAAGAGAATGATATTAGTGTTGAAGATAGAATGGAAAGTTTATATAATTATTTAAAAATGTTTAATAATACTGTGGTATTTACCGATATTTTTACAACATATGAAAAAAGTTATGTAATTACAACTTTTTTAGCGGTTTTAGAACTTGTAAAAGAAAATAAAATTAAAATATTTGATATAAAAGATGATGATTTTTCCGTGAGTATTTTAATTTGATAAATTGGAGGGTGTAATGAAAGATAATATTGCAATTATTGAAGGACTTTTATTTTTAAAGGGTGATGAGGGTGCCACATTAAAGGAAATAGAATACTGCTTAGAACTAAGTGGAAAAGAAATTGTTTCTTATATAGAACAATTGGTTCTTAAATACGATAAATCGAATTCAGGGATATACTTAAAAAAAATTGGTGATGTTTATAGGATAATGACAAAACCAGAATTTTCATGTTACTACAGTAAAATACTTGAAAATCCTATTACACAAAAGTTAAGCAATGCTGCACTTGAAACATTGGCTATTATTGCATATAAGCAACCTGTAACTAGAGTGGAAGTATCAGATATTAGAGGAGTTAATAGTGATGGTATAATGAAAAGTTTAGTTATTAGAGAATTGATTTGTGAAGCAGGTATTCTTGATACTGTGGGGAAACCGATTTTATATAAAACGACAAAAGACTTTTTAGACTTATTTAATCTTTCAAGCTTGGAGGAGTTGCCAGCGATTGAAGACTTTTTAATTGATGAAAATGTTGAGTATGGTTTATTTGACTTAAGATTTAAGGAAGAAGAGGGTAGTGATGAGTGATATTGAAATTGATGTAGTTTTAGATAGGAAAATATTTGCAAGTGACAATGGTTATCAAATTGTCAAGTGCAGTGAAATCGATACAAAAAATAAATATGTTTTAGTAGGACACTTTATTCCTATTTCTGAATCTAAAATATATCATGTTAAAGGTAATTTAATCACACATGAAAAATATGGAGAACAAATTGATGTGGTTGATATAGAACAACACATTGTCTCTGATGGCGAAAAACTGGTAGATTATTTTTCAGGGGGACTATTTTTTGGGATTGGGAAAATTACTGCAAAGAAGATAGTAAATTTACTTGGAGATGATGCAATCACAAAAATTATCGATGATGAAAGTGTGCTGTATAATATAGATAATTTTTCAAAGCGAAAAGCAAAAATGTTACATACTAAACTAAAGGAATTAAACGATGTAGATAATAATTTCAATTTACTTTTGAAAGTAGGTTTTTCTCAAAAAGTTGCATCTAAAATTTATTGTGATTACGGAGTAAAAGTTAGTGCAATTTTAAAAGACGATTTGTTTATTATTTATTATAAAAACCCATATAAATATAAATTAAAAACTTTTTTTGATATATGTGTAAATCAAGGTGTTGCTGAAAATGATATTAGATTTTTGGCAGCGAAGTTATATGAATATATTGATAATCAAACGTTTAACAGTGGGAATACATATATTAATAAAGATGAAATTGAAAATTTAGGTATAAGCGACGATGTATTAAATTATTTGATAGACCTAAAGGTGCTGGTTAATAATGGGAATCGTGTTATGCTGTTAGAAATGTATCGTTGCGAGGAGAACATTGCAAAATTCATTAAAGATAATGGAAATCGTAATGTTAATGATCAATTACATTTTGATTTTGATGCCAAAATAAAATCATTTTGTGATGCGAAGGGAATTGTTTTTTCAAAAGAACAGTGTGATGCTGTGCGAAATTCGTTTTTACATAAAGTTAGTATTATTACAGGTGGTCCAGGATCTGGTAAAACAACGATAGTTAGTGCAATTTGTAAGATGTATATCAATGAATATAATTTGGACTTAGGAGAAAATATTTTTGATAGTGAGTTAGTACTGCTTGCACCGACTGGAAGAGCAGCTAAGAGACTTAATGAACAAACCGATATTAATGCTTCAACTATCCATCGTTACTTAAAGTGGAATATGGATAATAATTCATTTGACTATAGCGCAACTAATAAATGTAGTGCAAAAGTTGTAATTATTGATGAAGTGAGTATGATAGATACATACTTATTATCTAGTTTGATTTCAGCTTTTTCAAATGATATAATAGTGATATTAATTGGTGATGATATGCAGTTATCATCTGTGGGGTGTGGTGATATTTTATATAACCTTATCGAGTCAAACATGGTTTTTACCTCTAAATTGGTGAAAGTTTATAGACAAGAAGACGATAATTTAATTTCTTTTATGCATAGTGTTAGAAATTATGAAATACCAATTGATTTAACAACAAATTATCCAACAAGGAATTTTGTTGTAAGTTGTGAAGAGGACCTTTTAATGTCTATTCAAGGCGTAATAAAAAAAATATATGAAAAAGGTTTGGACGTATTTGATTTTCAATTTTTAATACCAATGTATAGGGGTAAGCTTGGAATTGATAATATTAATAGAATTTGTCAAAAAATCTTCAATGAAGCTTGTGAAAGTAAAAAAGAGTATCGCCTTGGAGAAAAGATATTTAGAGTTGGTGACAAAGTGTTAATAACAAAGAATTTTCCAAATGATAATGTATATAATGGTGATTTGGGTAGAATAGTTAATATTTCTTTTACAAATAATAAAGCTTGTTTAAAAATTGATATTAGTGGTAAGATAGTTGAATTTGGTAATGACAATGTATATTCAATTGCTCATGGGTATGCAATAAGCATTCATAAAGCCCAAGGTAGTGAATTTAAAAAGGTTATTATGCCAATATCAGTATCTTATAGTAATATGCTTAAACATAATTTAGTTTATACTGGGATAACTAGAACAAGTGAAAGTTTATTATTAATTGGTCAAGAAAGTGTATTTGTTAACTGTGTTTGTAATAATGTTGTGGAAACAAGAAAAACTAATTTGTTAAATTTGCTAGAAATTAATGAAATTGATGAAATAAGTCCATTTAACTTTATTTAATGAGGAGGATATAATGAAAAATATTAATTTAATCAACAGAATAGAGAGATGGTTTGTTATAGTTAGTCCAATTATAACATTAATTTTATTAGTGATTTTGTATAACTTGATTGCTGATAAATCTATCTTTAATACAATAATAAATGCTATTGCTCCTTTTCTGTTTTCGTTTTTAATTGCTTGGCTATTAAATCCAATGGTAGTTAAATTATGTAGTCTATTACAAATAAAACGATGGGTTGCGACTTTGATAGTTTTTATTGGAATTCTTGCAATGATTTCGTTAATTTTTATATGGGTTATTCCACAATTGATTAGTCAGTTTGCTTTTCTAAGTGAGGATTTACCTGTAATTGCAAGTGATATTAATGACAGCGTAGAAAAAATTATTGAAAATAATCACTTTAATTTTAGTGCTGATTACTTAACGAAGATAAGTAATCAAATAAGTGATGCTTTTGTTAAGACATTTTCAGATGGACTTAAGTTATTTAGTTCTTCAGTTGAGTTTGTCGGTGGTGTAGTATCTACAATTTTTATGGGAGTGATGGCTCTAATGGCTGGAATATACATTTTGATTGATTTTAATAAGTTCAGTAGTGGTCTAGATAAGATTATTCCTTCTAGAATGAAAGATGACTTTAATTTTTTAAAAAAGGAAATCAATCGTGTAGTTATTGGTTATTTAAGAGGGCTAATTATTGAGACATTACTTGTAGGGTTATTAGCGTTTTGTGCTTTTAAGGTTCTATCTATTGAAGGGGCGCTAGTTTTTGCTGTTATAATTGGTATTACTAATATTATACCTTATCTTGGACCGTATATTGGTGCAATACCAGTAACGTTATTCGCATTAACTACGTCACCAAAATTAATGATTATAATTATTGTGATAATAATTGTTATTCAACAAATAGACGGAATCATCATTAAGCCAAAAGTATTTGGTAAAACAACAGATGTACATCCTTCAATTAGTATTATTTCAATTATATTGTTTGGGAGAATATTTGGATTTATTGGAATTGTGTTTGCTATTCCAATTGCAGGGTTTACAATAATTATAATAAAATTTGTATATAGTAAGTTATTAAAAAAGTATCCAGAAATATTAAGGTAGGTGTTATATGAAAACTGTAGAGATTAGAAAAAAGTTCTTGCAATATTTTGAAGAGCATGGTCATAAGATTATTGATAGTGCACCACTAGTTCCTATAAATGATCCAAGTTTACTTTGGATTAATGCTGGTGTGGTTGCTATGAAAAAATATTTTGATGGAAGTGAAATACCACAAAATTTAAGAATGGTAAATTCGCAAAGATGCATAAGAACAAATGATATTGATTCTGTTGGATATACAAGTAGACACCATACATATTTTGAGATGCTTGGTAACTTTAGTATAGGAGATTATTTTAAGAAAATGGGCATATTTTATGCTTTTGATTTTTTAACATCGGCAAAATGGTTAGGCATTGATGTGAAAAAATTATATATGACATACTATCCTTCTGATTTTGAAACAAGAGACATTTGGATTAGTTTAGGAATTGAAAAAAATAGACTTATTCCATTAGAAGGTAACTTCTGGGAGATAGGAGAAGGGCCCTGCGGACCTTGTACTGAGATATTTTATGATCGTGGAGAGTGTTATGATTTAAGAGGTGAAGAACTACTAATTAATGATGTTGAAAATGAGCGCTACATTGAATTATGGAACGTTGTTCTTAGTCAGTTTAATAGCAAAGATGGTGTAAAAAGAGAAGATTATGAAGAACTTCCTAGTAAAAATATTGATACTGGAATGGGACTTGAAAGAGTTGCATGTATTATGCAAAATGTTAAAACAAACTTTGATACGGATATATTTGAGGGTATAATGAATAAAATCTCAGAGTTGTCAAATGTAACTTATAATGGACAAACTGAGTTCAAAATTATTGCTGATCACGTAAGAACATTAACTTTAGCAATCAATGATTCTGTAATAATATCTAATGAAGGTAGAGGGTATGTACTTCGCAGAATTTTAAGAAGAGCGGTAAGATATGGATTTAATTTAGGGTTTGAAGAACCTTTTATGTATAAGCTGGTTAGATCGGTTGCAAATTCACTACCATTTTATAAATTAGATAAAAGTGCGAATATTATTGAAAAAATCATCAAAAATGAAGAAGAAAAGTTTTTTAAGACGCTCGCTCTTGGTGAAAAAAAAATTAACTCATTTCTATCCAAGGGAAGTCTATCAGGAAAGGAAGCATTTTTAATGTATGATACCTTTGGTTTTCCAATAGAATTGACTAAAGAAATTGCACATAATTTAAATGTTAGTGTAGATGTTGAGGAGTTCAATAATCTACTAATTAAACAAAAAGAGAGATCAAGAGATGCAAGAAACGAGGACCATGGATTAATGATTCAAAATGAAACCTTATTAGATTTAGATGTTGATAGTAAATTTATTGGTTATGACACTTTGGCTAATAAGACGAAAATTGTAGCTATAATACAAGATGATGAATTAAAAAGTAGTGCTATTGGTGAAATGATGGTTGTTTTAGAACAGACACCGTTTTATGCTAAAAGTGGCGGGCAAGAAAGTGATTGTGGTTATATAAATGGAAACGAAGTATTGGATGTTATAAAAGCACCTCATAATCAACATCTGCACATTATTAATAGTTCATCACAGGTGTTACTTGAATCTTGTGAATGTATTGTTGATGAAAAATATCGAAAAGATGTGACAAGAAACCATAGTGCAACACACTTGCTTAACTATGCATTAAAATCGTATTTTGGAGATCATGTAAAACAGCAAGGATCTTATGTGTGTAATAAATATCTCCGGTTTGACTTTACTCATTATGGCGATGTTTTTGACAAAGACATAATTGAAATTGAAAAGCTCGTAAATAATTATATTTTAGAATGGGAAAATATTTCTATAGAAGAAATGGGTATTGATGAAGCAAAATCACTTGGAGCAGTAGCACTGTTTGGAGAAAAGTATGGAAATGTTGTAAGAGTGGTCAAATTAGGTAAGTCAATAGAATTGTGTGGTGGTTGCCATGTAAATGAGTTGTCATGTATTGATAAATTTGCTATTGTTAATTTTGAGTCAAAAGGTAGTGGAGTATACAGAATTACTGCTGCAACATCTGATTATATTGCAAAAATATTACAAGATAGCCTAGAAGAACAATTTAAAGCTATTGATAATTTGATAGATAAAATTCAAGATTCTTGTAGTGATGCAGAATTAAAAGTTAATGGAATATATGATGATATTACTGATATTAATGAGATAAAAAATAATTTAGTTAAATATGATAATAAGCTAACAATTTATAAGTACAAAAATAAACTTTCAAAAGCAAGAAAGGCTATTGATAAAAAAAGGAATAATGATGCGAATGTTGATCTTAATATAGAAAAATATATAAATGATAAAAAAGCAATTATAACTATTGAAAATACTAATGTCGATGCAGTCAAAACTTTTATTGATAATTCTTTTGAAAAATATAAACTGGAAGTAATATTTGTAGTTATCAAAAATGATAGTGCTATTTTTATTGCAAAAGCGAGTGAAAATGCAATTAAAACTGGTATTAATTGTGGGGAATTAGTAAAAACTGCTGCTAAAATTTGTGGTGGTAATGGAGGCGGAAAATCAACATTTGCTCAAGCTGGGGCAAAAAATCTTAATTTAGTTGATAAAGCTATTGAAAAAGTAAAGGAAATGATATAATTTAATTGTTTAATGCGGCAATATTTGATATACTATTATTGAAATGAGGTGTAATATGAATCCAATAGAACAAACTCAAAAATTTAAAATTCAAAATAAAGATTATGATGTAAAGGGAATTTTAGTCGAAGTCTATGATGCTTTAGAAGAAAAAGGTTATAATCCCATAAATCAAATTGTTGGTTATTTAATCAGCGGAGATCCGACTTACATATCAAATCATAAGAATGCTAGAAATGTTATTCAACAATTAGACCAAGAAGAAATTCTAGAGGAACTTGTAAAAAAATATATCGATAATGAAAAGTAAGGTCGTTGGTTTAGATTTAGGGACAAAAACTTTAGGAGTCGCAATTAGTGACTCTTTTGGTATGATGGCTCATAACTATGATGTTTTTAAGTTTAAAAGTGGTGATTATCCAAAAGCAATAAATTATGTGGCTAATCTTGTTAAAAGTAAAAATATTTCTAAAATAGTGATTGGATTTCCAAAGCAAATGGATAATAGTCTAGGGAAACGTGCAAAGGAGACTATGAAATTTGCAAAACGCATGGAAGAAAAATTGGATATAGAGGTTATTCTTGTTGATGAGAGAATGACAACAATTATGGCTAGCAATGTTTTGTCAGCTGGAAATGTTAAAGAAAAAAACAAAAAAAAATATGTTGATAAAATTGCAGCGCAAATAATTTTGCAAACTTATTTAGATAAAGAGGAGAAAAAATATGAATGAAGATAAAATTGTTATAATTACAGAAGATGGGAAAGAAATAGAATATAACATTCTACTATCATTTAGAATAGATGATTATGATAAAGATTATGTAGCTTATTTTGGAGAAGAGGAAGAAATTTTTGTAAGTAGTTATGTTGCTGATGGCGATGGTGGTAATTTATTTGATATTGAAGATGATAAAGAATGGGATAGAATTGAAGAAGTGATTGAAACGTTTTTACTGGAGGAAGACATTGAGGAAGCGTAATAAAATACTTACGATTATTGTTTGTGTAATGCTACTTTTTACGGGAATTGTTTTTTTTGGAGATAGAGAGTATAAAAAAAATCAAATTTTAAATATAAAAGATACATACAAAATTGAAATTGATGATGGAGAAGTTTCTGGTGATGTTTTAAATAAACTTGTTAAAGATAAAGTTGTTGATAGCGAACTTATGACCAAAGCTTTTTTAAAATTAAATTCGGAACTTAGTAATAATATTATGTCTGGTAGTTATGTTTTTAAAAAGGGGACTAGTTTAGAAAAAATGTGGACTGATTTTTCAAAAGGTAATCAATCAGACTTAGCATCATTTCAAGTTATTGAAGGAGAGACACTTAGCGAGTATGCAAAGCAATTAGCAACAGCTCTTGGCGATAAGGATAGATGGAAGGAAATAATAGAATTTTGGAACAGCAAAGAATTCATAAATACGATTATTGAAAAAAATGACTGTATTGATGATTCAATTTTGAATGATCAAATATACTTTCCCTTGGAGGGATACTTTAGTCCCAACACATATTTATTTAATAAAAGCAAATTCAACTTTGATAATTTAGACTATATTTCCAACTATATTATATCTCAAAGAGATGTGGACTATAATAAAATTATTAAATCAGATCAAGATTATAATCAAAATATAAAAAATTTTCATGAATTGCTAACGCTTGCATCAATTGTTGAAAGAGAAGCCTTATCTTTGGAAGATAAAAAAATTGTTGCTGGGATTTTCATAAATCGTTTAAACAATAACGATAGACTAGGAAGTGATATTACTACTTATTATGCGGAGCAAGTTCCAATTCATGAAAGAGATTTGACTCAAGAAGAACTTGATAAAAAAAATAGTTATAATACGAGAGGGGATTTGCTTGGATTACCGGTTGGTCCAGTAAACAATCCAAGTGTAGATAGTATCAATGCTGCTTTAAATTACAAAAAAAATGATTACTACTATTTTGTTTCTGATAAAAATGGAAATATGTATTATAGTAAAACTGCAGCTGAACATCAACAAATAATTAAAAAACTAAAAAAAGATGGACTATGGTATGTATGGTAAATTTGAGAAAAATAGAAGAGTATGCGATAGAATACGATATTCCGATTATATGTAGAGATGGTTTTGATTTATTAAAAGACTTCATAATAAATAATAAGGTGATATCAGTCTTGGAAATAGGATCTGCAATTGGATATAGTGCGATAAAAATGGCGTTAATTAATGAAAAAATTAATATTGTAACTATAGAAAAAGACTATTCACGGTTTAGTATAGGTAGACTAAATATTGAAAATTTTGGTTTAAAAAAACGCATTGATATTTTAAATATTGATGCTTTTGATTTTAAAAGTAATAGAAAATTTGACTTAATATTTATTGATGGTGCTAAAAGCCAATATATTAGATGGTTTGATTTATTTAAAGTTAATCTTAGTGAAAATGGTATAATTGTCTGTGATAATTTAAATTTTCATGGTCATGTACAAAATTATGATAAAATAAAGAGTAGAAATCTTAGACAATTAGTAAGTAAAATTATAAAGTTTAGGAATTTTTTAAATGAAAACGACGAATTTGAAACAAAATTTTATGATATTGGTGATGGTATGAGTATATCAAAACGGGTGAAATTATGAAGATAATGGTTGTAGCAAATGATGTTGAACATGTAAAAATGCTCCTTGATTTAAAAGTAGATGCTATTATAGTTAGCTCAAAATATAGTAGTTATCGTAGAGCGATGGATTTTGATAGTATCAAAGAAAGTTTAACATTAGATCCTAATATTTATGTTTCAATATATGATTTGATTAGCGAGAGTGATTTAGATGAAACTTTGAACTATATATCCAAATTACTAAAACTTGGAGTTAAAAATTATGTTGTTAATGATTTTGGAATTTTGGAGTTTTTAATGAAGTCAGATGCTAACATTATCTATGATAATATTACTTTCAATACAAACTATGAGTCAATTAATTGTTTAGAATCAATGAAAATCAAATCATTTATTCTAAGTAGGGAGATTACAGTAGAAGAGATAAATGAAATATGTGATAATACTAACTCAGAAATTATTGTCCATATTCAAGGAATGTTTCCAATATTCTCTTCAGTTAGAAAATTATTAGAAAATTATTGCAATGCTAAGACTATACCAAATCATTTTAAGACGGCTAAATTGTATCAAAAGGATAGAAGGTCTAAGTATCCAATTATTGAGACACCTAATGGTGTTATAATGTTTAGTAGTTATGAACAATGTGGAATAGAAGATATTAATGCATTAAATTTAAATACATTTTTAATTGACCAACCGTTTGTAAATAATGACATCAATGTTAAAATTATTAAAATGTATTTAGATTATTCAAATTATAAGATTAAAGATGTAATGAACATAAGTAAATATAATCAAAGTAAAGGCTTCTTTTATAAAAAGACGATGTATAAATTATGATAAAACCAGAATTATTAGCTCCAGCAGGAGATCTAGAAAAATTAAAAATTGCAATTTTATATGGTGCAGATGCCATATTTATTGGTGGGAGAGAATATGGTTTACGTGCTAATGCTTCTAATTTTAGTGTTGATGAAATTAAAGAAGCGTGTGAATTTGCTCATAGTCATGGTGCAAAGGTGTATGTGACTACAAATATATTTTTCCATAATGAAAACCTTACAGGGTTTGATGACTATATAATAACGTTAACTAAGATTGGTGTAGACGCATTTATATGTGCAGATATCTTTGCAATAAATAAAATTAGGAATGTTAGTAATGTTGATATTCACCTTAGTACACAACAATCTGTTATGAATAGTTACGGAATAAATTTTTTCAAAAAATTGGGTGTTACTAGAATAGTACTGGCTAGAGAATGTAATCTTGATGAAATAAAACTTCTTCAAAAAAGAAGTAATATGGAATTAGAGGTTTTTATTCATGGATCAATGTGTATTGGCTTTAGTGGAAGATGTATGCTTAGCAACCACATGACAGCCAGAGATGCCAATAGAGGTGGTTGTAGCCAAAACTGTAGATGGGAATATGATATATTAATAGATGAAGATAATGTTTCAGATAAATTTGGTAGGTTTTCAATGAATCCTGATGACTTGAGTCAATGTACATATATTAAAGAACTTTGTGATATTAATATTTCTAGTTTGAAAATTGAAGGAAGAATGCGGTCGATATATTATATTGCAAACGTTGTGAATGTATACAGAACTATTATTGATAAAGTTTATGTAGGCGAAGACATAAATTTAGAATATTACCAAAAAGAACTATTTAAAAGCGCTAATAGAAATATTTCACCACAATATCTTGATGGCATTCCAAGCTATATTATGCAAAATTTCGGTGGTAGAGATGAAAGCCCATCAAAAGATTTCTGTGGATTGGTAATTGACTATAAAAATAATATGTTAGTTTTAGAACAACGAAATTATTTTGAAGTTGGAGAGGTATTAGAATTTATTAGACCAAAGCAATGTAAAGTTGAAATTACTGTTTTGAAAATGTTTAATTCCAAAATGAAGGAAATAGATGTTGCAAGACATCCGCAGGAAATTATTTATATTCCCTGTGAAGTAGAACTATTTGAAGGCTGTATAGCAAGGAGAAAAGAAAATGGAAATTAAAAATGTAATAAATAAATTAAAATCAATTGGATATGATGTAGTTTATATTGAAAATGCACACGACGCATTAAAAACTATTATCAGTAAAATAGATAAAAAAGATTTAATTGCTTTTGGTGGTAGTACTACCTTGACACAATTAGGAATAGTTGAACATATTTTAAATAATGATTACAATGTGCTTAATAGATATCAGCCAAATCTGAGCTCTGACGAAATATATGAAATTGAACGAAAAAGTTTATTATGTGATTTATTTATAACAAGTACAAATGCAATTGCAAGTACAGGTGAATTGGTTAATATTGATGGTAAGAATAATCGTGTATCAGCACAGATATTTGGGCCAAAAAAAGTTTTTATCGTTACTGGTGTAAATAAAATATGTGACAGTCTTGAACTTTCAATGGAAAGAGTGCAAAATTATGCAGCGCCACTAAATGCCAAGCGATTTGAAGGGAAAATTAATACAGGATGTATGGTAGATGGAGAATGTAGGAGTTGCATAAGTGAAAGTACAATATGTAAAACTATTGTTACAATTAGAAGGCCAGCTAGAAAAGGAAGAACAACAATATTCTTAATAAATGAGAATCTTGGGTTCTAAAACGTTTGTCAACCAAATTTTTAAAATGGTTGACAGATGTTTTATTTTATATTAATATATATATGGTGATTAGATGGTAAAAAATAAAATTTTAGAATATTTTTTTTGCAATAATAAACAGGCTACACTATCTTTTTTTGCAAAAGAATTTAACGTTAGTAGAAATGCATGCTGGTTAGCAATAAATAAATTAGTAGAAGATGGATATGACATTAAGTCTGATGGAAAGAAAGGTTATATCTATTTTGATAATGATAAGCTAAGTGCTGTTGAAATAAATCAATATTGCAATAATTTCAAATGTATTGAAGTATTAAATAGTGTTGATTCAACTAGTAATTATTTAAAAAGACTTGATATTTTATCCACTAATATAATTGTAGCAAGTGATGAACAGACTTCTGGACGGGGGCAACGCGGTAAAAATTTTCTTTCTAAAAAAGGAAACGGTGCTTATTTCACAATCTATCTTAAAGAAAGTTTTGACATTGATGATATAAAATATATTACAATTTGTTCGGCTGTTGCAATTAGAAGGTGTTTGCACGAATTATATAAAATAGATGTTGATATTAAATGGCTTAATGATATCTTCTATAAAAATAAAAAATTAGGTGGAATTTTAACTGAGGTAACTGTAAATGCAGAAGAACACTCTGTGTCTGAAATATATGTTGGGATTGGAATTAACACTCTGAGAGTTGATGATGAAATTGAAGATATCGCAATAAGTATAGAAGAAATTTCTGGTAATAAGGTAAATCGCAGTCAACTTATTGCCAATGTTGTAAATTATTTTGATCAAGTTTTTATGATACTAAAACAAGGTGAAAGTATGAAAATACTAAATGAATACAAACTTTATCAGTTTATTATAGGGAAAAAGGTATTAGTAAGAGAAGCTGAAGTAGAGTATACTGCTACGGTTGATAGTATTAACAATGATGCCATGCTTGTTGTTAATGCAAATGGAATAATTAAAGTTCTTAATAATGCTACAATACGTGTAAAGGAGGTTCAAAATGAAAGTTAATAATTTAACGAAGATAGCAATTTTTTCTGTAATAACAGCTGTTTTATCTCAGATATCTATTAATGTAGGTTTCGTGCCATTTTCTCTTGGAACGTTTGCAGTTTATTTGTCAGCAGTTTTTTTAAATCCTAAGGATGCATTTCTTTCACAAATAGTATATTTACTCTTGGGAATTTTAGGCTTACCTGTTTTTAGTGGGTTTGGATTAGGAATTGGACATCTTATGGGATATACTGGTGGATTTGCAATTAGTTATCCGTTTGTTGCTGTAATAAGCAGTTTCTTTATACACAAGTATGAAAATAAAATTATTATATTTGTTGGATTTTGTTTTGCTACACTAGTTTGTTATATATTTGGCATTAGTTGGTTTTGTTACACATCAGGGATGGAATTTATAAAGGCATTGTATGTAGTATGCTTTCCTTTTATTATACCTGACTTGATTAAAATATTTATCTCAATAACAGCTGTTGGTAAACTAAAAAGTAAAGTGGTGTATTAATATGAAGTCAATATTGTTATTAATTATACTATTTATTGTATTTAGTTTTGTCTTTCCTACGCTACAAATATTTTGTATAAAAACCCTATGTTATATGGATAAAAAAAAGGACTATAGTAATTATAAATATAAATTAGTTAAAGAAGAGGATAAAATAATTATTGAATATCTTATTTGGGAATTACATAAACTGGAAGATATTAAAAAAAAATATAAAGAGACAATAGAATATAAAGATAAGGTATATGAAGTAGATTTTTTTCAAGAGGAAAGTGTCAGTGGTAAATTACATTTTAATCAAAGAATAATTTTTCATATTAAAAAAGTTGACTAATTTGGGAACTATATATATTTTCTAGACTAAATAAAATTTGTTTAGAAGATAAGTATTAATATACTTTAAATTATATTAATACTTAATTTAGATTATTTTGATACTAAGGAGTTAACATAATAGATAAAAGAATGTGTGTTGTTGAAGAATTAAGAGAAAAAAATGTGGAGAATATGAAAATAAAACTTTTATTAAACAAGTGGAAATTAAAAACATGCAAGTGATATTTATACAAATTTGTGATTTAGTTATTCGTTTTCAATAATTACTGAAATAAATAATATTTGGGTGTTAAAAGTGGAGTAACTTATATGGATTATAACATTACTAAAAATACTCATGATTTATATCAAGAGTATTTTTTTGATTAGTATTTAATTTAAAACGTATTCTTGAAAAGCGTAATAGTTTAAATTAAATCTTTTTTTTTGCAAGTTCTATTAATAACTGATTGGCCGCATTTTTTGGACCACTTGTTTCATTACCTTTAATTCCTAGTCTAGTTCTTATTTCACCAATTTTTATGTTTTTATTAAAAAAACTAGTGAAATATTTTTTTATTAATACATCAGTTTGCTTTTGTCTTTGGTATGGTCCAAATGGATTTGCAAAGTAGGATGTAACTAGTCCTATTTCAGTTGTAGTACCTTTTGCAAGCCTTTTACCATCTTTAAACACAGAAATTGCATCATTGATGTTACTAAAAAATGATAATCTGTGCTCACTCTCATCATAATTGTTTGCATATAAGATCATATCTATACTATATCCTTTAGAAATAGTTTCATAGGTTGAAATAGGTATGGCTATTCTAGAGTTTGTTTTATTAGGGTTCATAAATATAGATCGATCTATTTCCTTAAATGCATAACCAGAATCTAAATCGTCTAGTCTAACAAATGCACCTATTTCTGTTCCGTATGCTTTCTCATCTTCAAAGACGATTCCCATGTCATCAAATATCACGTTAATATCCTTAATACCATTATTTTCAAGTCCTCTAAGTGCTTCTAAAGTTTCTGATTTACCTGCACCAGAATCTCCGACAATAATAATATTTTTTTCAGTTTCATCTTCCATGATTATATTTGCCATAGCTCCATGTAAAGGTAGGCCGTTACAATTAATACCTTTAATGTTATGCAATGTTAGAATCATCTTTTTCATATATCCAAAATAATCAAAATCTTCGTGTGCGGATAAGTATCCAATATAAATATCATTATATTTGTCATGATAAAAATTTGCTTTTTTTTCTTGATCATCAACCCCAAATACATAAATAATATCAGGTTTATCTACATCGGTTTTTGTAATATCAACAAGTTCAAACATATTTGCAAGAGTAACGCCTTGAGCCATATATTGTTTATTAAAATATATCATTGCTACATATTTACCAACCATAGCAGGAAAACAGATAAAGTCAGATGTGTCCAATTTTAAATTATCTAAAGGGTTACTATTGCTTTCTACAAATGGTTTGTCACGCTTGTTCTTTCTTGGGTAAGATATGAAAGGGGGATGTAAAATTATGGTTTCTACAGTTTCTACAGAATTCAAAAACTGATACTGTTTTTTAAAAAAATTCATCGATGTATTATTAACAACAATTCCTGCGTTTACACCGGCGATTAATTGTCTGTAAACAAGATTTCGCTTTTTATTAAGTTTTTCGCATATTCTTCGGTATGTTTCTAAAATAATATTTTCAAAATTATTTTGTGCATTAATAAAATTTTGATTTTGGATGCCATTGTTACTATTACCATTATGAATTATTGCATATCTTTCAATACTGCGCCAATAGTTGTATAATGTTTCTACAAATTCTAATATAACATCAAAGTTAATACAGTATTTTGACAATTCACTATTTGTTTTATCAATTTCTTCTAGATTAAAAACCAGTAAAAGTTTGTATAGTTTAAGAATATCTTCAAGCAAAACCACATCGTTGGATTCTAACTTTGTTAATTTATTATATATAACTTTATTTTTTCTTTTTAAATAGTTTAGGTGTAGTAAAACAATTCTTTTAAAACTGGTACTATTTACAATCATCTCACTTGATGTGCAATATTCTTTAGTAAAATCTAAAATTGCATTGCTATAATTAATTATTATTGATTCTTTCATGAAATCCTCCTATAATAAAATAATATTTTTCTTAGCACATTCTTCGATTACAGTTTTTGGCCAAACAGAGCATTGTACTTCACCAATATGTTGTTTTTCTAAAAAGAACATACATAGTCTTGATTGTCCAATTCCTCCTCCTATTGTATAAGGAAGTTTTTTGTTTACCACTGCTGTATGGTAAGGCATTTCAAGTTTATGTCTTTGGTCTAATGCGGATAGTTGTTTAAGAATGATTTTTTCATCAACGCGAATACCCATACTAGATAACTCCAGTGCAATGTCTAAAGTAGGATGATATACTAATATATCTCCATTTAAATTCCAGTCATCGTAGTCAGGGGCACGATTGTCATGAACACTACCATCACTTAATGTTTTTCCAATGTTTTTTATAAACACTGCTTTATATTTTTTGGTAATTTCATATTCTCTTTGTTTAGGAGTAAATGTAGGGTATAATTGTAACAATTCTTCAGATGTTATGAATTTAATGTCTTTAGGTAATTTTTTACTAAGACTAATATTCTTACTATTTATAAAATCCTCAGTTTTGTAGATTGTTTCATAAATATTTTTAACTGTCTCTTCTAGATACTCACTAGTTCTTTGTTCTGAAGTTATATGCTTTTCCCAGTCCCATTGATCTACATATAAAGAGTGAATGTTTGATACGTTCTCATCTTTTCTAATTGCATTCATATCTGCGTACAATCCATTTCCTGGAGCTATTTCATAATTATGAAGTGCCTGTCTTTTCCATTTTGCTAATGAATGTACTATTTGAATATCATCATAACCACATGCTTTAAAAGAGACGGGCTCTTCAACACCATTTAAATTATCATTCAGCCCAGTTTCTGATACAACATATAAAGGGGCAGAAACTCTTACTAAATTTAATGCACTAGCAAGATTTATTTGGAAAAAATCCTTTATTTCCTTAATTTGTATTTGTGTTTGTAATAATTGTGTTGTTTTCATAATTTCTCCTTTTAATAAAAAAACTTCTATCAATAAAATATAGAAGCAATTTAAACTCGCGGTACCATTCTATTTGATATATATATAAATAAAATAGTTGCTTCCTATAGAAGCAACTATAAATTAATCGCGGTACCATTCTAATTTGATATATATATATCATCTCTATACGATAACGGATATTAGCCGAAATAGTCTACTTAATTTCTCCTACTTAACTTAGAAAGTGTTCCAAATAATATTTTTTACTGTACTCTCACCATATGTACATTCTCTGTAGTAACTATTTATTATTTGTGCTTTCATCAATGTTATTGTAAATTATTTTATCACAATAATAGTTGCTTGTCAAACATTTACTTGATTTTATGAGTTTAAATTTATCCTCACAAAAATGAAATAAACTAAATTTGTGTTTTCTTTAATTATTATTTTTTTAAAAAAAGTACTTACTTTTATTCTAAAATGGTGCTATAATATAAGTGTGTGTGGTACAAGTAAAAAAATCAAAATGCACACAAATATAGTCGTGATAATTATTGTGGAGGTAGAGAAGTGAAATTAAATTTAGAAGTCATTGAAATGATGTTGTTCTTTTGGCACAGTACTAAAGATAAAGAGAAAGTTTCTGACATTTATTTGAACGATATTGCAAATAGAGAAGAAATGAAAATTGTATATAATGATGAGTTCGATGCTGAGAGTGTTAGAAAAGTATTAAGTGCAATTACAAATAGAGAAGTGTTATCATCGCGAACTAAGACTGAAGGTTTATTTTGGAATAATAACATGTGGATGACAGAAGATTTAGGTGTCACTCAAGCAATGATTGATCCAATAAAAGCATTAAATCTAGATGAATTTGATTTTGATGGAGAAGTTATTTTTGTTCCTGGACATAGTGATGTGTATTACTTAGATGGTAATAAGTTGTATATTAATTTCTTCAAAGTAATGGTTGATGTTTTTGGTGGAACAATGGATGTGACAATAGAAGGTATGAATCCTAAAGAATTTATTGCTTCTAAATTATCAATGATATAGTTATGATAATTATTACAAATAATTATCGTGTTAATGATGCATATAGTGCTAAATATGATGTTGAATATATTGATGTAAGTTATACAGCAATACTTGAAAAAGTTAGAGATTATATCCATAGTGGGTATATATTGCTGTCTCATCCTCTGTCAGGAAGTATTAAACCTGGTGAAACTCCTTTTAAGTCAATTATGATAACAAAAGGAACAGATGATTTTAATTCAGAGACAATGATAAGCGATGCATTGTTAATTGCAAAAAGAATGATTACAGAAAGTAAAGTAAAAGACTATACAGAGAAATTGTTAGATGATTTTTCGTTAGTTGATTATGATGTGATTACTAGTGGTATTGAGTCACATATTCAGTTTGGTAAAAATGCATAAAAGCATTTTACATATTTTAGGGAGGTGCAAACAGTGAAACTAGAAGTAGGAAATATTGAAATTAATGATATACAATTTTCTGAAGTTTCAAAGATTGAAGGTGGTGTTCTTTACATCAACAAAAATGAAGTTATAGCTATGGCTTCTGCTGACGATCATTTAGCAAGTGTTGATTTAGACATCGCAAAACCTGGAGAAAGTGTTAGAATTACTCCAGTAAAAGATGTTATTCAACCACGTTATAAGGTTGAAGGTAAGGGTGGGATTTTCCCAGGTGTGGTATCTAAGGTAGATACAGTAGGTAATGGTAGAACTAATGTTTTAAATAATATGGCAGTTGTTACATGTGGTTCTATTGTTGGTTTCCAAGAAGGAATTATTGATATGACAGGTCTTGGTGCTGAATACACTCCATTTTCTAAACTAAATAACTTAGTTTTAATTATGGAACCAGCAGAAGGTATCGATCAATATGCTCATGAGGAAGCTTGTAGAAAAGCAGGTTTGAATTTGGCAGCGTACATTGGTAAGTTAAGTGCAGAAGTTAAAGCTGATTCAGTAGAAACTTTTGAAACACTTCCATTCGTTGAACAAGCTAAAATGCATCCTGAGTTACCAAAAGTTGGATATGTTTACATGTTACAAACTCAAGGGTTATTGCATGATACGTATGTATATGGTGTAGATGCTAAGAAAATTATTCCAACTATTCTTTATCCAACAGAAATTATGGATGGGGCAATTTTAAGTGGGAACTGTGTTTCGGCATGTGATAAGAATACTACTTATCATCACCAGAACAATCCAATTATTAAAAATTTATATGCACAGCATGGAAAAACAATCAATTTTATGGGTGTAATCATCACAAATGAAAATGTTTATCTTGCTGATAAGGAGAGATCATCAAACATGAGTGCTAAGTTAGCAGCATTCTTAGGATTAGATGGTGTTGTGATTTCTCAAGAAGGTTTTGGTAATCCAGATACAGACTTAATTATGAACTGTAAAAAGATTGAAGCTGAAGGTGTTAAGACTGTTATTGTAACTGATGAGTATGCTGGTCGTGAAGGTACTTCGCAATCACTTGCTGATGCTGATAAATCAGCAGATGCAGTTGTTACAGGTGGAAATGCAAATGAACTTGTTACTTTACCTCCAATGGACAAAGTAATAGGTACGTTGAACTTTGTTGATACTGTAGCTGGCGGGTTTGCTGGATCATTAAAAGAAGATGGTTCAATTGAAGCAGAAATCCAAATTATTACTGGTGCTACAAATGAATTAGGATTTAATAATATGTCGGCTAAGACATATTAATAGAAAGGAGTATTACAAATGAGTAAAAGAGTTGTTCATTATGTGAATCAATTTTTTGCAGGTATTGGTGGAGAAGAACAAGCACACATTCCTGCAGAACTTCGTGAAGGTGTAGTTGGTCCTGGGGCCGCTATTAATACTGCGTTAGGTGATACTGCTGAAATTATTGCAACAGTAGTATGTGGTGACTCATTCTTCAACGAAAATTTAGAAGAAGCAAAAAAAGAAATTTTAGAAATGATTAAAAGTCAAAACCCTGATATGGTAATTGCAGGTCCTGCATTTAATGCTGGTCGTTATGGTACTGCTTGTGCTACTGTAGCAGCTATGGTTAAGGAAGAGTTGCATATCCCAGTTTTAACAGGTATGTATGAGGAAAACCCTGGTGTTGATATGTTTAGAAAAGATATTCATATTATTCCAACAGGTGATAGTGCAGCTTCAATGAGAAAAGCTGTGCCGGCACTTGTAAAATTTGCACTAAAGCGTTTAAATGGTGAAAAAATTGGTAGTCCTGAAGAAGATGGATATTTTGCACAAGGAGCACGTGTAAATTTCTTTACACAAAAACCTGGTGCAGAGCGTGCTGTAGAAATGTTAGTAAGCAAATTACAAGGTAAAGAATTTACTACAGAATATCCAATGCCTGTTTTTGATAATGTTGAACCTGGAGCTGCAATTAAAGATTTAAGTAAAGCTAGAATTGCTTTAGTAACATCTGGAGGGATAGTACCTAGTGGAAATCCTGATAGAATTGAATCTTCATCAGCTTCAAAATACGGAAAGTATGAATTAGAAAACAGAGGAGAAACTGCACATGGTGGTTATGATCCTGTATATGCTAATGAGCGTCCTGATCGTGTTTTACCAGTAGATGTTATAGAAGATTTACTAAAAGAAGGAAAAATTGGTTCGCTTCATCCTTATTACTATACAACAACTGGTAATGGGACTTCAACTAAGAATTCTGCTGGATTTGCAAAAGAATATGCGCAGTTCCTAGTAGATGATAAAGTTGATGCTGTTATTTTAACTTCTACCTGAGGTACTTGTACACGTTGCGGTGCAACGATGGTAAAAGAGATTGAAAGAACAGGGATTCCAGTAGTACATATTTGTACAGTAGTTCCGATTTCTTTAACAGTAGGAGCTAATAGAATTGTTCCAGCGATTGCTATTCCTCATCCGCTTGGTAATCCAACTTTGGATGCTGCAGAAGAGAAAAAACTTCGTCGTTCAATTATAGAAAAAGCATTACATGCTCTAACTGTTGAAGTTGAAGAACAAACAGTTTTTGAGTAAGATATAAAAATAATAATAAATATAAAACAAAACCATTATACCAACAGTGAAAAGTTAGTGTAATGGTTTTTTATCTAAAAATAAGCAGCAATTTTTAATTACAATACATTTGGTATTTTATTTGCAAAATTTAATGAATATTCATTAAATTTTTTATTATAAATTTCTATGATTAATCTTTATTATCATTTTGGTGTATTAGGGCTTCTCTTCTTACTCTGTAAAAAATGTAATATATTGAAAAAATAGGAATTGACGCTACGACTTCCTCTTTAAATACATCATAATATTTAAATGAAATTGCTTCTAAAAAAATTAATAATAAGCAAAGATTACCATACATCCCAATTACAATATTTTCAAAATAATATAAATTATACAATTGTTTACTAATGTTTTTTGCACTTACACCTACTCTAAAAATTGTAGGAGACATTATTTTGCTTACAAATAAGAAAAGAGTAATATTGTTAATGATAAGGAAAATGATTGATAATTTTTGTGTAGTCTCCATTTCTTCACATCCTTTTACCTAGTTCTTGTGTTATATGTGTAGCGTTTGTACAACTTACCACTAGAACGTCTTGCTTCAACTTCAATTTTATTTGAAGTGCCAGCATGATATTTTCTTCCAGTAGAACGATGAACTCGATATCTTGTAATTTTTGTAGCATAAGTTTTAATTGTTCCAGCCTCGTTCATTCCATAAAAATTATATGCAATCGCCCAAGCTTTGTAAGCTTCTCTAGCTACAGGAACATCTCCAAATATTGATTCTATAAAGTCTTGTATAGATTTTCTATTTGATATTTGTTTTTTTGTAATTCTTCTACTAGACATTAGTCGTCTACTCCCCGTTATTGTCTGATAGTAGTATCGATTATTGCTTCTTGTATTGACTTCACTAAATTCAATTTCGTTGTCTGTTTTCCTAGGATCTAAACTCCCTTTGTTATATATTTCTCCCCCCCCGATTAAAAATGAAAACGCAGTAATAATTTTTATAATATTTAGCATAATTAATTCCTCCTTTTCCTTTATTATAAGACATTTAGGTACATGATACATAAATAACTATAGTAAAATATTTGTGTAATAATTTAATAATATCATAAACTATATTTGAATACAAGTAAAATGGTTTTAAAAATATGATTATTTTAATGAAACTTTGATAGAGATGTAAAAGATAGATTATATGCTTTTTATTATAAGGTAAATTTAATTAATTACAACATATATGGAAGATGCAGTAAGTATTGCTTTTTTTTATATTTAGTGTTAAAGTAATATCAACGTATAGGAGGGATAATATGAAATATCCGTGCATTGAGGTTGATTTGAGTAAAATTAAATATAATACTAAAAAAGTTTTAGATTCTACTGCTAAACATGGAATAAATATTTCATGTGTAACAAAAGTAGTTGCAGGTGATAAAAAAATAATGGAAACTGTTATTGATGCAGGTGTTTATAATTTAGCAGATTCAAGAATTGCAAATTTTAAAAATTTTATAGGAGACAAAGTAAAAAAGTTGTTAATAAGAATTCCTATGGAATCTGAAGCTGAGGAGGTTGTGTTAGAATGCGATGCAACTCTTATTTCTGAATTAGAAACTGCTAAGAAATTGTCTGAATACTGTGAAAAACATAGTAAGTTGATAGATGTTATTTTAATGTTCGATCTTGGTGACTTACGTGAGGGTTGTTTTGATATTGAAGATTTAATTAATACTGCAAAAGTTATTAATTCTTTGCCACATATTAATTTGTTTGGAATTGGTTCAAATTTCGCTTGTTATGGTGGAATAAAACCTACTATAAAGAATTTAACACAGCTTTGTGAAGCTAAGACTATATTGGAAAGAGAACTTAATATTGAATTAAGTGTTGTTAGTCCTGGTTCTAGTAATTGCCTCCATCTGCTAGGGGAAATGCCTAGTTGCATAAATCATTTAAGAGTAGGATCAACAATTTTTTGTGGAACAGGGTTGAATGATGTTGTCCTAGATGGTTATTACTATGATATTTTTAAATTAAAAGCACAAATTGTAGAATTGAAAACTAAACCATCTGTTCCAATAGGAGAGAGTTGTTTGAACGCATTTGGGAAAGAGGTAAAATTTGAAGATAAAGGAGAGATACTAAGAGCAATAGTTGCGGTTGGGAGACAAGATGTTGATATTGAAGAGCTTATTCCTATAGATAACAATATAGAAATACTTGGTAGTTCATCGGATCACATTGTTTTAGAAGTTCCAAGTTATTATAAATTAGGAGATATAATTACTTTTAATTTGACGTATCCAGGGTGTTTAAAGTCTATGACTTCTAAATATTTATATA